>NZ_JAXEXL010000012.1:0-2964 GCF_034113385.1 Atopobium sp.
CCCTCTACATCACCCGTAAGAACACCAGCCTGAACAGCTGCACCATCTGCAACTACCTCATCTGGGTTAACAGACATGTTAGGCTGCTTGCCCGTCATTTGCTTTACCAAGTTTTGGACGGCTGGCATACGGCTAGAGCCACCAACCAAGATAACCTCATCTACCTCAGAGATGGAAACGTTTGCATCATGCAAAGCCTTGGTTACTGGCTGCTTACAACGATCCAACAAATCGCGAGAAATGCGCTCAAACTCTGCACGAGACAAATCATACATAAGGTTCTTAGGACCGTTGGCATCCATGGCAATGAAAGGAAGGTTGATGGTGGTCTGAGAGGATGCAGACAGCTCCTTCTTGGCGTTTTCTGCCGCCTCCTTAAGACGCTGAAGCGTCATAGGATCATTGCGCAAATCAATGCCATTCTCGGCCTGGAACTTATCGGCCATCCAATCAATAATGCGCTGATCCCAGTCATCACCACCAAGGTGGTTATCACCATTAGTGGCCAAAACCTCTACAACACCGTCCGCAAGGTCAAGCAAAGACACGTCAAACGTGCCGCCACCAAGGTCAAATACCAAAACCTTCTGCTCAGATTCTTTCTTGTCAAGACCGTATGCTAGTGCAGCAGCCGTAGGCTCGTTAACAATGCGCTGAACATTAAGGCCAGCAATCTTGCCCGCATCCTTAGTTGCCTGACGCTGCGCATCATTAAAGTAGGCAGGAACCGTAATAACTGCATCAGTTACCGGCTCTCCCAAGTACTTCTCTGCATCTGCCTTCATCTTAGAAAGAATCATGGCAGAGACTTGCTCTGGCGTAAAATCCTCGCCGTCAATCTCTACAACAGAACGACCGCCCTGACCAGACTTTACGGTATAAGGAACCGTCTTAAGCTCGGAGCTTACCTCGTCAAAGCGACGACCCATAAAACGCTTGATCGAGAAAACCGTGTTCTTGGGATTTGCAACGGCACTGTTCTTTGCTGCCTTACCCACTACGCGGTCATCAGAGCGGAAGCTTACCACGGAGGGGGTGGTGCGGTCTCCCTCTGCGTTAACAATAATGGTAGGCTCGCCGCCCTCCAAGACTGCCATTGCGGAGTTAGTAGTACCGAGGTCGATACCAAGAATTTTGTTGCCCATAGTATATCCTTCCAAATACGCCAGCACATACGCTGACACTGTTGTACGCTTTGATTGATACCCATGCTTTGCATCAATATACAAAATCTAAGTGACTTATTGGTATATTTTTTAATTGTTCATATTTAAACTTTTATGAGTTATCTAATTCCTACTAGTTTACCTGCAAAAACTTCTAGTAGAAATTTCTAACATCTTTAAAAAAGAATCCATTTTGTACTTGATTTACGGCCCGCGGGTGCTATTCTCAACCCCGAGGAGTCACTCGCATAGTTGCATTCGGAGAGGGATGCACGCGAGCGAGTTTAAAAAGAAGGAATGGAGAATAGCATGTCTCACCCAGTTATTGTTGCCGATGAGTGCGTATCCTGCGGCGCTTGTGTAGACGCTTGTCCTTGCGATGTTCTTGAGCTTGGTGACGAGTGCGCAGAGGTCATGGATGCCGATTCTTGCATCGCTTGCGGCGCTTGCTTGGATGCTTGCCCCACCGGTGCTATCACCGAGATTGTAGAGGACTAGTTTTAAGCTTTACTAGGTCTTATTACAGGCTTTATGCTTTTATCTTCACAATCGTGACGTTCTCACCAAGAGACAGCTTAGGGACCGTTCCTCGCGGTCCCTTTTCTTTTAGTTTTGCCTTTTCAGGCTATACTAGCTACAAACCAACGTAGGGAGAGCTAGCATGAAATTACTTATCGCCTCAGATATCCATGGCTCTGCATACTGGTGCCAAAAGCTCGTTGATGCCGTAGCTACCGAGAAACCCGACCGCTTGGTGCTTTTAGGAGACATCCTCTACCATGGCCCCAGAAATGATCTTCCCCGTGATTATGCGCCTAAACAGGTAATTGCTCTTCTTAACCCCCTCGCATCTACCATTATTGCTTGTCGTGGAAACTGTGAGGCAGAGGTTGATCAAATGGTGTTGGATTTTGCCTGCATGGCTGACTCAAACACCTTAGTAGATTCACAAACAAATACAACTATCTTTTTAAGCCATGGCCATATTTGGGGTCCTGGGCTGCACAACAGCATAAACCACTGGCCCGCGCTTAAGCCTGGCGACATCTTTATGTATGGGCACACACATAAAAAGGTCCATCAGCAAGTCAGTGCCCACGATGATGAGGCTCATGCTGGCATTATCCTGTTTAACCCTGGGTCAGTAAGTATCCCTAAGGATGGAACTGCTAGTTACGGCATATATGAGAACGGTGAGCTTTATCACGTTCTTCTTTAGAAGAAGCTCGACGAGCCTTAAAGAAGCTCCGTAGCAGATTGGCAGCTTCATCTGCCAGCACACCTGGTGTTACCTCAAACTCATGATTCAGTCGTGCATCATGGCTTATATCATACAAAGTGCCCAATGCGCCACCTTTTGGATCGGTTGCACCGTACACACATCTGTCTATGCGCGCATTAACCATAAGCCCTGCGCACATAATGCACGGTTCCAAGGTTACATATACCGTACAACCGCTCAAGCGCCACCGACCAAGTGTTTGACTTGCAGCCACCATGGCAGAAAACTCCGCATGTGCCGACGGGTCCAAGTCAAGCTCACGCCTATTGTGCGCGCGTGCCACAACCTTATCCTCACACACAACAACCGCCCCAATAGGAACTTCACCTTCTGCAGCTGCTAAGGCAGCCTCTTCAAGTGCCAGGCGCATGAAAGCAGTATCTTGCGAGAAGTTCTGTGAAGTGTTGTGCAAAATAGACATAAACCACCTTTAGGTAAAGTTGACGGTTCTATGGTAGCGTCATATGCGCTAAAATGGCTACACAACCACGGAGGGATGGCAGAGTGGTTGAATGC
>NZ_JAXEXL010000013.1:0-240611 GCF_034113385.1 Atopobium sp.
CGATAGACCACCTTGCCCGTGCCCTCTATACACTCACCCATAATAAAGGGGTCAAAACCTTGCTCGGATAGCGCTTCACATACCTCATCAACATCCTGAGCAGCGCATATAACACTCATGCCTACGCCCATATTAAAGGTCTTGTATGCCTCATCTAAGGTAAGCCCCGCGCGACGAACCATATACGGAATTACTGGAGGCACATCCCAAGCAGGACCATCTTCGCCACAGCGGTCCACTACAGCATCCACGTTGGAAGGCAATGCGCGGTTAAGGTTTTCTGTAATGCCACCACCTGTAATATGAGCCATGGCATGAATGGGTGCTCCTGCCCTTAGAGCAGCTATCAAACCACCGGCATAAATAGTGGTAGGACGCATAACAGCATCTGCCAAGGACTCTCCACCAAGTTCCTCAAGTGGCTGGGTAAGCTCTTCTGTGGTCTTGCCTTCAATGGCAACCTTGCGAACTAATGAATAGCCATTTGAGTGAATGCCAGAACTCGGCAAGCCAATAATAACGTCACCCGCCTTGACCTTCTCGGGGCCAATCATATGGGGACGATCAACAACACCCACCACAAAGCCAGCTAAATCGTAATCATCTGGATGCATGACACCGGGGTGCTCGGCCATCTCACCACCAACTAAGGCACAACCAGCCTTACGACAACCCTCTGCAATGCCAGCAACGATTTGAGCTACATGCTCTGCTTTAAGCTTGCCAATGGCAATATAGTCCAAGAAAAAAAGTGGCTCGGCACCAACGGGAACTACGTCGTCCACACACATAGCTACCAGGTCTTCTCCCACCGTATCATGACGGTCTAACAGCTGTGCAATAGCAAGCTTGGTGCCTACGCCATCCGTACCAGAGACCAAAATAGGGTCATCCATCTCTTTAAACGACTTCATAGAGAAACAAGACCCAAAGCCGCCCAAGCTTCCAACAACCTCTGGGCGAGAAGTGCTTGCAACAGCAGCTTTAATAGCATCTACTGCACGAGCTCCCTCATCTACGTCTACTCCTGCATCGGCGTATGTTACGTGCTTGACTTGCTCAGACATATGCATGGCCTTCCTGTTGGCAACGGGTAGCAACTGTTAGCAATCGAGGTACGTGGGAGTTTTTGACTCCATAAACTTGTCAGACGCAAAACTATCGGGAATACAAACGGGATACTCCCCGGTAAAACAGGCAGTGCAATACGAGCCCTTTGGAACACAGGCAAGCATGCCTTCTACCGATAAAAACGCTAAGGAATCAGCGCCAATAAACTCACAGATTTCCTGAGTAGTGGCACGTGCAGAAATGAGCTGTTCCTGAACGGCGGTATCAATGCCATAAAAACAAGGCCACGCCACCTCAGGTGAGTTAATACGTACGTGAACTTCCTTGGCGCCAGCATCCTTAAGCATGCGAACAATTTGCATGGATGTTGTCCCGCGCACAATGGAATCATCCACCATAACAACTCGTTTACCTGCAACGTTATCAGGTAAAGCATTGAGCTTAAGGCGCACGCCCAGCTTGCGCAAGTCTTGCGTCGGCTGAATAAACGTGCGCTGCACGTAACGATTTTTAATAAGGCCCTCACCAAATGGAATACCAGACTGGTGAGCAAAGCCTTCTGCAGGAGGCATGCCAGAGTCTGGCACACCAATAACAATGTCTGCATCTACAGGAGACTCGCGTGCAATTTGACATCCCATGTTATAGCGCATGGAATAAATGGACTTGCCCTTTACGCGAGTATCAGGACGAGAAAAATAAATGTGCTCAAAAACGCAGTCTGCAGGACGGCGCGCCGCAATGCCTTGCTCACACACCATGCCATCATCCGAGAAACGCACAATTTCACCAGGATTGACATCGCGAACGTACGTAGCGCCCACAATATCCAAGGCACAACTTTCTGACGCAACAACCCAGCCCTCGGGCTTATCGTCACGCGCCTCTAAATGACCAATAACAAGCGGACGAATGCCATTGGGATCACGGAAGGCATATAAGGCATTTTCTCTAACGAGAGCCATAGCATAGCCACCCTCTATGAGCTCCATGGTTTTGGCAATGCCCTGCCGCAGGTGGCTTGTTTGCTGGGTATAGTAACCAACCAGCTTGGCCGCAACTTCAGAATCGGTGTTGGAGCGAAAAGGAACACCCAGCTTAATGAGTTCTTGACGCAAGGAATCTGTATTGACCAGCGTGCCATTATGCGCAAGCGCAATAATGGTGGTATCGATAACAGCTAAGTGAGGCTGCGCTGCCTCCCAACTCTTGGCGCCAGAGGTGCCATAGCGTACATGACCAACAGCAACCTTGCCAGGCATGGCTGCCAAATCTGTATCAGAGAAAACCTGATTAACAAGGCCTAAATCTTTACGTACTAATACTGTTTGGCCATCACCAACAGCAATGCCAGCAGAATCTTGTCCGCGATGTTGTAATGCAAATGTACCAAAATACGTCAGACGAGCAACGTCACGCCCTGGAGCCCATACTCCAAAAACGCCACACTCGTCATGCAGTGTGTCCTGCTCGCACAGGTCATCTACCTCAGCCATGAGCTGGGAGTTATGCATGGATGAGCTCCTTTGCGCTTAGGATTGCGAAGAGGTAGCAACCTCACTCTTTACTGCACACACAAGAATAGTACGTCCATATCCTTCAATATAGTCACAGGTGCCAAGCGTAAGCACATGTTTAACATTGGGAAGCAGTTGTGCTACATCAGAACGTTTTGTAACCGCCTTTTGGAGCTTCTCATTCAAATGTGCATGAAAAGCCTCATCCGTATCAAAATTAAACTGTCTGACTGACGTATCTTCTCCCGTGGTGTAGTACAAAAAGAGCGGCTCAAGCTCATAGTTGGCTGTCTCTGTTACGTACCAAATGGTGTCAATCGAATCAAAGAACTGCTGCTGGTCCATGTCAGAAATCTGTTTAAACATGGCGCCATTCTTAAGATGGTGGCCATATATAATGGTCTGCTGATCAACCATGCCAGGCTTAGTGTTTTGATAGTCCATAAAAATCTGACCACCTACACCATATACGCCCTCTGCATTGGTATTAAGATAGCGATCGTTATCTTTTCCCTGGTACACGGGATAGTTAATAACCGTGTTGGGAACCTGAATCCAGCCCACTACGTCTTTATTGATGGCCTTCAGTCCAGTCCAATCTACCGTAGGAGCGCCTCCCTTTTGAGGTACCTTTGCATAAGCAGCGAGCTTCTCATTGATTTTGTCTTGCTCATGATAGTCCCACTGAGCTTTGCCCCACATAAAACCAGCAACGCACAGCAGTACAATACCAACAACCAGCAAAATGTTAGAAATAATGCGAGAAACAGAACGCTTCTTTTTTGGTGGCTCTGGTACAGCATAAGGCTTGGAAGGCACAGGACTCTGGTTAGGAGCTGGCGAGAAGTGCTTAGCCATTGGTAAATCCTTTACTTATGCAAGCTTGCTGCCAATATATGCAGCAGCAGCGGGTTTATCAAAATTACCGTTAGTCTGCTTAGTGAGCGCTCCCATAACCTTGCCCATATCACGCTTGGTACTTACGCCCAATGAAGCAATAAGTTCATCTGCTAGAGCTTCTAGCTCACTGCCAGCAAGCTGCCGAGGCAATAAAGAAGACAGGATATCCGCCTGAGTGGCAAGAGACTTAATGCGGTCTGCATGGGAACTCGTATTGGCGCCGCGTAGGGCCTCGAGCTCCTCATTGGTAACCTTTTGGAGCTTTTTGATGCAGGCAACAATATCTGTTTCCGTGACATCGCGACGCTCATCTACCTCAATCTGCTTGATGGCCTGATTGATTTGGCGAAGAATAGAGAGACGCGTTTTATCCTGCGCTTTCATGGCTTGTTTAATGAGTTCTAATAACTCCGCCTTTTGCATACGGTCTCCTTACGTATTGATTACCTCAAGCGCCTGACGAGCAAGCTCTAGAAGGCACGTATAGTTAGAGCACAAACGCTCGCAAGTGCTCTCTTCAAAATATACACTACGCTTCTTCCATACCCTGCTTAAAGTCCATAATAACCTTGCGATATTCGGGCATCGTTGCACCTAAAATCTGAGTGGCATAAATAGCAGCATTTTTGGCACCACCAATGGCAACGCAAGCTACAGGAACTCCAGAAGGCATTTGCACCATAGACAGCAAAGAATCCATGCCGCCTAAATCAGAGGTCTTCATGGGAACGCCAACTATAGGCAGTGGCGTAAAAGCTGCTACGACGCCACCCAAATGTGCTGCCTTACCAGCGGCGGCGATAATAACTTTAAGGCCGCGCTCTGCTGCAGAAGCGGCCCATTCATGAACCTTGGCAGGATTGCGATGTGCAGAAGCGATAATCAGTTCATATGGAACACCAAACTCCTCAAGTTGTTTGGTGCATGCCTCCATGGCTGGCATATCCGATTTTGATCCCATGATGATTCCTACCACAGGCGCTTGTGCCATTTGGAGCCTCCTTGTATGAGTATGCGTATACTGTTCTAGTATACGTGTTAAACATATGTACCTGCCTACAGGTATGCTTGTACATTGTTATTGCACGGTATATAAACATTCACATTCTAATTGCCTGGAGGGGCCCATGAACAGCGCATCTACTCTTGTTCTTTATACGCGCCACGATGCATACATTCCTCGCATTGCCGCCATTCACGACCTATGCGGATATGGCAAATGTTCCCTTGGTGTTGCAATCCCTGTTTTGAGCGCAGGTGGCTGTGATGTATGCTCGGTACCTACCTCGCTTTTCTCGGCACATACGGGCTACAAGGTCTTTTATAGGCACGATACCACTGCCATGTTAGAGGCGTATCTCGATGCATGGCAGCAAGAAGACGTAGATTTAGATGGTGTGTATTCTGGGTTTTTAGGTTCTGCCGAGCAAGTGGCAACCATCAAGCGCTTGTACGCAGAATATCCCCATGCGCTCAAGTTAGTGGACCCCGTCATGGGCGACGGTGGCAAGATATACCCTACCTACACACCAGAGCTGTGCGATGCCATGCGCACCTTGGTGCATGGCGCAGACCTTCTGACGCCCAATATGACTGAGGCATGCATTTTAACTGATATTGCATACTCCGGGACTAATCCCTCTGACGAGAAGGTCGCGCAAATCTGTAATGCCCTTCTTAAGATGGGCGCTAAAAACGTAGTGTTAAAGGGCGTTATTCGCGGCGATGGTTACATTCGCGATTACCTTGCCGGCCAGGACTTTGAGCTGGAAGAAATCTGCTCTGAACTACTCCCCTTTATGCTGCATGGAACGGGTGATTTATATGCCTCTTGCTGCATTGCCGCTTTAATGAGTGGACGCGATTTCCGCAGCGCAGCAGAGTTTGCTGGCAATACCGTACGCAAAGCCATGCAAATAACCACTAAGCAGCCACACTACCTTGATCGCGGCGTAAGCTTTGAGCTGGTATTGAGCGAGCTTACATCGTTAGTAAGCGCGCTCTAAAAGCAGCGGATTTACTTTTGGCTGGAGTTAGAGTTAGAGCTAGGGCTTGAACCTGAGCTGGCGTCAGAGTCAGTGTTGGAGCTTGAACTTGAGCTGGAATCAGAACTGGAGTCAGCATCGGAGTTTGGTGCTGACTCAGTCTTTTGAGCTGCATTAAAATCGGTTGTAGGCAAAATGTTGCTCAAAACAATATTTGCCTGGAGCTTCTCGCGAATACCAGCCGTGGTTTCTTCATCTAAACCAGTAATGCGGCAGGTAAAGTTAACTCCTTGGTCAGAGGTATTCTTAGTCCAGATAAAGGTCATAAAGTTGCGCACGGTACCCACGGGGCGCAAAAAACCAAACATCGCATTATGTAAGAACTTGCCATGGTCGTCCACGCGCACGTTAACATGGTAAATAACCGCATGAACCTTGGGATTAAGCAAGGCATTGATGGACAGCGCTGATGCCTGAACCTGAGCAGAAGAAAAAGCCTCTGCTGCGTTATCAGACGTGGTATCAATCACCGTGACCTCAACAACACCAGAGCTTTCATCTGCTTGTTCTACAGAAAACTCCTCTGGAAATGAGGTAAAACCGTTGCCCCAACCAATACCATTTCTCATGGAGCGAGACACGGTCGTAATGTTAACTTCTTTAGACAGGTGCCCCGTAGTAATGCGGCGGATAAGCCCGCAACTTGTTTGAGCAAGCGTCACAATAATCAGCGTAATAACTACAAAGCCAACAGCCGTACGCCTAATAGTGCGGTCAATGGTGGAGCCCGATGGATCGTTGTTGGACAGCGGGTCTACATCTTGCGCATTGCCTTTCTCGGCACGACGCTTACGCTGAGCCTCGGCAACTTCTTTATTGGAGTGGCCCGTCTCATCCAAAGTCTCAAAAAGCTTCTCGGCCTCATCGGAGGATAAAAACTTTTTCTGTTTTGCTTTATGAAACCCCATTAACACCCTCTTTTACCAACCTCTGCGATGTAAGTATACGCAAAGATGGCAACGTTACTGCAGCTCGTCGTCTGTCTGTGGAGAAAGCCTATGAGCCACGGCATCACAAATGAGCGCACCAACCACGGTCTTTGCGTCCTCAATCTGACCGTCTAATACGGCATCTACCAGCTCATTTAAGGAAACTAAGTCCACATTAATAAACTCATCTGTGTCTGGATTAGACGCAGCAAACGTAAGACCGGTAGCCATATAAATATGGATAAGCTCGTCCGAAAAACCCGCAGAACTTGCAATGGTAGTAAGGTATGCAATGCTTGCAGGCACCATGCCCGTCTCTTCCAACAACTCACGACGTGCACAATCCAGCGGATCTTCCCCTGGCTCAAGCTTTCCAGCAGGGATCTCCACCGTTACCCGATCAAGCGCCGCGCGATACTGACGCACCAAACAAATACGCCCATCATCCGTAAGGGCAACAATAGCCACAGCACCACTATGACGCACCACATCACGCAGGGCTTCTCGTCCATCCGCCAAGGTAACCTTAAGGCGATCTACCGAGAAAATCTTGCCATCCCACACACGATTCTCTGACGCAATATGCTCACATAAATCCTGGTCACAGGGGTCATCATTGCCTAATACCAACTCACGACGCTGAGGCTCACCAGAATGGTGCTTCTTGCACCCCTCTTCTACCTGGGCATCATCTACAAACTCTGACATATACTAGACCTCCCATGCATCGCGGCCACGCAATGCGCGAAGTCCGATGTCCCTCCGAAGCGTTTTGCCTTCAAATGCGATGGCATCGCAAGCAGCATAGGCCCGTTCACGAGCAGCCTCAAAGCTGTGAGCGCGCGCCGTTACATTAATAACGCGACCGCCAGCCGTAACAAGCTCGCCCTTCTGGTTGAGAGCAGTGCCTGCCTGATAAACAGTAACGCCCTCAAGCGCCTGGGCATCCTCAATGCCAGTAATAACCTTGCCCTTCTCGTAAGAACCAGGATACCCAGCAGAGGTAAGCACCACAGAGACAGCCCAGTTATCTGCCCAAGTTAGCGTTGCTTGGTCGAGCGTACCAGCATCAATGTGCATAAAGACGTCGAGAAGGTCTGCGTGCATGCGAGGAATAACAACTTGAGTTTCTGGGTCACCAAAGCGAGCATTAAACTCCAAAACCTTAGGTCCATCCTTAGTAAGCATAAAGCCGCCATAAAGACATCCTTTATAGGTAATGCCCTCCGATGCCAACTGGTCTACAACCTTTTGCTCAATTTCTACCATAGACCTAAGTTCTTCATCCGTAACAAAGGGAACGGGAGAATACACACCCATACCACCCGTGTTAGGGCCAAGATCGCCTTCGAGCGCACGTTTATGATCTTGTGAAGTAGCCAAAGGAATGAGCGTTTTGCCGTCGGTAAGCGCTAGCAGCGAGCATTCCGGACCTTTGAGCATTTCCTCTACTACCACTACGTTGCCTGCCTCGCCAAATGCACTAAAGCATTCATGTACGCCAGCCAAGGCCTCTTCTGTGGTTTGAGCAACAATAACGCCCTTACCTGCAGCAAGACCGTCTGCCTTAACAACTACTGGACCACCAATTTTTTGTACGTAGTCTGCGCAGGTTTTCTCGTCTGTAAAAGCCTGATACGACGCAGTGGGAACGCCTGCGCGCATCATAATTTCTTTTGCAAATTGCTTTGAACCCTCCATGCGGGCAGCAGACGCACTGGGGCCAAACACCGCAATGCCGGCGGCAGATACTGCATCTGCCACACCAGCCACTAAGGGAGCCTCGGGACCAATTACAACCAAACCAATACCATGCTCAGAGGCAAAAGTGGCAACCTCACAAGGGTCTTCCGCGTTGAGCTCTACCTTTTGAGCAAGCTGCCACATGCCGCCATTGCCAGGGCATACATACAGTTTTCCAGCATGTTTAGATTCAGAAATCTTTTGCAATAAGGCATGCTCGCGACCGCCAGAGCCCAATAACAGTACATCTACCTTGGTATTAGCAACACTCATTGGTCTGTCTCTTCCTCGTAGTGAGCCAAAAATGTCTACATGCTTGTATCTAGTGCACCAATAAGACCATCAGGCACAAACGCAACACCAATTGCACCCACGCCTACATGAACTGCCGCGGCAGCACATACGTTGGAAATGCGAATGCGCCGCTTCTCAAACTCATTAGTATTCATGGGTTTTTCTACCATGGCTAGGTCACGCGGCATACCAGAACCAATTTCTGCATACGCGACAGGACCGTGCTCGTGAGAATAGACACTCATTTCACGCACGATTGCTCCGGCCAAGCGTACTAAGAGCTTACCTGAAGAAATGCGTATAAACCCACCATTTTCATCCAGCATAAACAGCTCGCGCGTACCAGACATGCGAGCCAGAAGCTGATGGGTTTTCCCACGCACACCCGTTACCCGACGGCCATTATGCCCTATAGAACAACCAGGCGCCGGAACAAGATACATACGTGAGTACTCACGCACCGTGCGCGCATGAGCAATAGCCTCCTCAAACGAAACACCCGCAGAACGACTTGCAACCAAATCCTCAACAATAAAACCCTGAGCCGCAGAGACAGTTTTGGAATCCATCACAATAATTTTGTCTTCTGCGTCTAGAGCACGCGCTGCAACAACAGCTGTACCGTACGAACCACTCAGCAAACTTGATGCGTGAACAGAAATAACATGGTCATAGCCCTGGGCGAGAAGATTTTGGTAAATTGCTTTGTACTCTTCTACAGACGGAGTTGAAGTTGTTATCTCCCCTTCCGCCTGTGCCAAAGTAATATAAAAATCAGGAACACATACGTCTACGTAATCCCGCAAGGTTTTGCCGCGACGCATGTGTATATACATTGGTACAGCACAGACGTTTTTCTCGGCCAGCCATTCGCTCGGCAAATCACACGCTGTGTCAGTAACAATCGCATAGGAGGCAGTGTTGTAAGTGACCTCGGACACGTTTTACTTCCAGTAACGATCGATCGTTTGTTCACGATCAGGACCAACAGTGATAATGGAAACACGCACGCCAGCAAGCTGCTCTAAGAAATCAATGTAGTCTTTTGCCTCACGGGGAAGCTGATAGAAATTGCGCACCCCAGAAATGTCGCACTTCCAGCCAGGCATGGTTTCATACACAGGTTTTGCATGGTAAAAAACACTTTGATGCTCGGGAACTGTAGTGTAACGTTTGCCTTCACATTCATAAGCAACGCAAACTTTAATCTCATCCAAGCACCCAAGGACATCAAGTTTGGTGATTGCTAAGTCAGTTAAACCATTAACGCGAGTTGCATAATTTACAACGACTGCGTCATACCAACCACAGCGACGTTTGCGACCAGTAGTTACGCCATACTCATGGCCCACTTCACCCAAAAGGTCTCCTGTTTTGTCAAACAGCTCTGTTGGAAAAGGACCAGAACCCACGCGCGTAAGATATGCCTTCGCAATGCCTAAAACACGCTTAATCTGAGTTGGACCAACGCCAGAACCAGTAACAGCACCACCAGCCGTGCAGTTAGAAGAGGTAACAAACGGATAGGTACCATGATCAATATCGAGCATAGTTGCTTGAGCACCCTCAAACAAAATGTTTTTACCAGCCTCAATTTGCTCATTAAGGAACAGGGAGCTTTCTACAATATAGGGACGAATGCGATTTGCAAAAGGAAGATAGGTTTCACAAATCTGATCTACGGTATACGTGGGCAGCTCATATACCTTCTCTAAAATGGGATTGGTATACGCCAAAGCCGCCTCGAGCTTCTCGCGAAAGATTTTCTCATCCAACATATCCTGGATGCGCAAACCAGTACGGTTCATCTTATCCATATAGGTTGGTCCCACGCCACGTTTGGTGGTACCAATGAGATTCTTGCCGAGCTTTTTCTCGTGTGCGCCATCTAAATCTTTGTGATACGGCATGACAATATGAGCGTTGCCAGAAATCTTGAGGTCATCACAAGAAATGCCCTGCTCTTCCAGCATGTCAATTTCCATGAGAAGTACTTCAGGATCTACAATGCAGCCATTGCCAATTACAGGATAGGTGCCTTTGTACATAACACCAGATGGCACCTGATGCAAAGCAAGTTTGTGACCATTTGCAATAACGGTATGGCCCGCATTTGCACCACCAGCATAACGACATACCACATCAAAATCACCAGAAATAAGATCGGTGACTTTACCCTTGCCTTCGTCGCCCCACTGGGTTCCCACCAATACGGATGCAGACATATACTTCCCTCTCAAAAAAGCATTGGAACGTGCCGTATGCGCGTTCTTGTCGGTTCCCTAGTATAAGGGATTGATACTTCAAATCCGCGTCTATCACTCGTAATCACGAGACAGTTCCACGAACTTGGTAGAACCAGGCATAAAGACCAGATGAACGATGCCTAAAGGACCAGAGCGGTTCTTTGCAATAATGAAGTCCGTTACATTGGCGTCTGGGCGATCTTCGCGCGATGCCTCTTCCTCCGTCATGGAGCGGTCAAGCAATATTACGATGTCAGCGTCCTGCTCGATTGATCCAGATTCACGCAGGTCAGACAGCTGCGGACGTTGGCCTTTGCGGTCTGCCACCTGACGGTTAAGCTGCGAAAGCGCAACAACAGGAACTTCAAGATCCTTGGCCATAATTTTAATGCCACGGCTCATCTCGGAAACCTCAGTGGCACGAGAATCAGAACGACGTCCGTTTGATGGCGGCGAGACAAGCTGCAGGTAGTCGATAATAACAATCCCGTTTTCTTTACCATGCAACATGCGTCGCGCTTTAGCACGAATCTCTGTAATAGTGGTGCCTGGCGTATCGTCAATCATAATATCGAGACTTGAAATCTCAGAAGTTGCTTGCACGATTTGCGCCCATTGGTGATCTTGAATATTTGCCGAACGAATATCCTGCAAGTTGATTTTTGCCTGAGCGGACAGCAGGCGCTGAGCAATCTCTTTTTTACTCATCTCAAGCGAGAAAAGCGCAACGGAAGCTCCAGAGGCAGCAGCATTTACAGCAAGGTTAAGACAAAATGATGTCTTACCTACACCGGGACGTGCGCCAATAACAACCATTTGACCAGCACGCATGCCAAGCAACGCTTTATCAATACCAGGAAATCCTGTTTTTACTCCAAGAGCATCTGTCTGATGTTTGGATTGTTCATCCAATTCCTCAAAGAGTTCTTCCATTACATCTGATATGCCTGAGTATGTAGAGCGAATAGCGCGGTTAGTAACACCAAGGAGCATTTGCTCTGCATCGTTAACAACCTCTTTAGTGTCCTCAGGAGCACTAAAGGCAAGCGCGGTAATCTGGGAAGAAGTTTTAATAATCTCGCGCAGCGTTGCATTACGACGCAAAATCTCACTGTGATATTGCCAGCTGGCAAGCGCAGGTGTGTTACCTGCTAAGTCAACAAGATAGGCACGACCACCTACGCGCTCCAGCTCTTTCTTACTCAAAAGATTGTCTGCTAAAGAAATAGAATCCACAGGGCGCCCGGTATCATGTAGCTCACGCATGGACATAAAGATGAGTTGATGCGAAGGAATGTAGAAGTCATCCTCTTGTAAGAAAGAAAGTCCCTCTTCTAGTACATCTGGCGAGATAAGCATTGCCGCAAGTACCGCAGCCTCTGCATGGGAATCCTGAGGCATGACCGCGCCTGCCTCTACGGTAGGAGCCATGGGAGCAGTAGCACGCGAGCGATTATCATTACTTTGGAAAAGAGAACTCAAAGCATATCCTTCCAACATTCTTCCTATTCCAGAATAGTAAAGCAAAATCAAGAGTTTATCCGTTAAGAAACTATGCGTTTACTACTTTGAAAAGGGCATTGTTAATAGCTACTCCGCTCTATCGTGGGGAATGTGAGTTTTAAACATTTTCGACAATTTTTTCTCAAATACGTAAACGGTTTTCGACAAACTCTGCACCAGTAAAAACCTTGTTTTTTAAAACCCCAGTTCAGATAGATGGCAACTATTTTTACCTGCAGTAATGCTGTTTTCGCAGGTAAACGGCATTGGTATTCTTGAGCACAAGAGAAGCCCCATTCTCACGCAAGCGTGTGAACAGGGCTTTTATAAAAACCTGCGTTGTGTAAAAAGTACAACTATGCTCGTAGCTAGCTTATTTTTGTTGAAATAGCTATCTGAGCTTTGAGGCCTGCTGATTTACTCAGCAGACTCCTCAGTTGCCTCTACAGCAACTTCCTCAACGGCCTCCTCGGTTGTCTCGGCAGCCTCCTGTACAGGAGCCTCCTCAACTACCAAAGAAGGGTCGCCTACAAGAAGTTGTACCTGTGCGTTAATCTCACGGTAGAGGTTAACGGTTACAACATGAGCGCCAGCAACCTTGATGGAGGTGTGCTCAATGCGCTTACGGTCAATCTCGACGCCAAGCTGAGCCTTAACAGCATCAGCAATCATGGTATTGGTGACAGAACCAAACAGCTGGCCCTCTTCACCCACCTTAACGTCAATGTTTACAGTCTTGCCCTCAAGAGCTGCCTTCGTTGCCTGAGCATCTGCAACGCGCTTCTCTTCACGCTTTGCGATGTTATGACGGCGCTCCTCGAGCTGCTTGATGTTGCCAGGGGTCGCAGCGAGAGCCATACGGTTAGGGAACAGGAAGTTCTCCGCATAGCCCTGTGCAACGTCTACGACGTCGCCTTCGCCACCCTTGCCCCTGAGCTCACCCAAGAGGATGACTTTCATGGACACTCCTTACGTAATCGAATGTCTTCGCATCCGACTTTGGTTACGAATTGCGGGCTAGTTACGCTCGCGACGGCCACCACGGCTGGACACTACAGGAACAGTGTACGGCAGAAGTGCCATCTCTCGTGCGCGCTTGATTGCAAGTGCAATGTCGTGCTGGTGCTGCGTGCAGGCGCCAGTGACACGACGAGGCTTAATCTTGCCACGGTCGGTCATGTACTTGCGAAGAAGTTGGACGTCTTTGTAATCAATGAAGTCCGTATCTTCCTTGCAGAACTGGCAATACTTGCGACGCGGCTGACGCTGATAATCAGTAGCCATGTCTTGTTACCTTTCGTCTGGCGACAATTTGTCGCAGAGCGTTCTTAGAACGGGATATCCTCATCAGCATAATCGGCAGCGGTTGGCGGAGCCTGAACAGGACGCACTGCTGTAGAAGCTGACGGGGCGGAAGCTGCAAAGCTGCCTGCGTTGCCGCCTGCACCTTGCTGATTCCTAGAGAGGAACTCAATCTCGTCAACAATAACCTCAAGCTTGCTACGACGCTGACCGTCGCGCTCCCATGAGCTGTAACGAAGCTTGCCCTCAATAGCAACCTTGGAGCCTTTGCTAATAAAACGTGCAACTGCATCTGCACGAGGTCCAAACATTACGCAATCAACGAAATTGGGATAATCTTCCCATTCGCCAGACTGAGGGTTGCGACGGCGATCATTAACGGCAACACCAAAAGAAAGAACTTGGGTGCCGCCAGCAGTTGCCTTAAGTTCAGGTTCACGAGTAAGGTTTCCACTGATAACCACGCGATTAATGCTCATTGTGATCACTGCCTCTCATTTGTGGGTACAACCCACCTTCCAGTACTAGTCCTTATCAGGGCGGCGTACAACCATGTGACGCTTTACCGCATCATTAATGCGAAGAACACGGTCGAGCTCTGCAATCTGAGTTGGATCTGCATGGAAGTTAATAAGGGTGTAATCACCCTCAGTAAGCTTGTCGATCTCATAAGCAAGCTTGCGCTTGCCCCAGTCCTCGACATTGTCGACCTGACCACCGTTATCGGTGATAGCAACATCAATGCGCTTCATTACACCAGCGCGCACTTCTTCATTAGAAGAAGGGTCGACAAAAAACAGCAATTCATAAGCCTTCATATTGTCACCTCCTCTGGGCTCAAGGCTTCGGGATGTGAAGGTTGCACCCGAAGCAGGAAAGGTTCGACCTGCAATGGTATCACAATGTCCTTGTAATGCCATGTGAAGGCTCATATTTTTATTTCCCTCCCGTACGTCTCCATAAATGGCAGTCTAGCAACCGTATCTAACACTACTCTAACAGCTATAAACATAATCCAAACAAAAACAAGCTCGTTTGTCCTGTATCTTACGTTTTATAAAAAGGCCTCCCGTAGCACCATGCTGCAGGAGGCCATATTTTTTACCCAGCAAAGTTAACCCAATAAAGCAGGAAAATACTTTCTGTTCTTATCCCTCAAGCTTAGAGCCGCACTGAGGGCAAAACATGCTATTCTCAGGAACCTTCGTGCCACACTCAGGGCAAAAGGCAGTGGTATCTGTTGTAGGTACTGACGTATTGTCATCCACAGCGTCATCTTTTACAGCCACAGCATCCACAGAAGAGTCGTTAGAGACAGGTGTTTCCTCAATAGGCGTAGCTGTCTCAGCAGGCGTCTCAGTAGGCTCATCAAGCTTAGATGGTTCTTCAGCAGGTGCAGGCTCTTCTGGCTGCATATTTGCTGTTGCATCCACAGATGCATCTGCTTCATTGGTTTTCTCGGCAGCAGCGGTGGCATCTACCTGAGCATCTGTCTGAGTATCCGTTACAGAATCTGCTGTATCAGGCGAGGTGGACTCAGGTAAAGGAATAGCCACGGGCGTAGGTACATAAGAAGCATTGGCTGATGTTGCTGAAGATGCAGGTGCGTCAGGATTTATAGGAGACGCGGGCGTTGTAGAACCAATGCCTGAGTTTGGCGATGTTAAGGGAGTAGGCAGTGGATCGTCTGGGTTGGTCCATTCGGAAACCCTAAACTGAAGCATCCAAAGGCCCATCATGTTATATGAAAGCAAAAGGGTAAAAACCGACGAAAAAGTAATGGCAATCCAAGACAAAACAACAAGAGGCAAGAAAGCAGTAATTAGTCTACTAATGATATCTAGCACAATTGACGCTTCAGAACCCGAGGAAACGTAAGGGCTGGCCAATCGACTAATATCTCCAGCTAAACCTGGAGCAGCCGTACCAAGAAGAAGTATTCCTATAACAACCGTCCATATAAAACCTATTGCCGATAGGATAAGGCCAAGTATGATTTGATCACCAGTAATCTTAAGTAGACCCTTCCAGTCATGGCTTATCATCTTCCAAAGATTGGAAAAGCTCATAGCAGCACTAAAGCGGCCATAAATGGTTGCATAAAGAGCTATAACACCCGCAACAACCTCGCCAAAAAGTAATACTGGAAAAGAAAGAATGGTCAAAAATGGCACAATTGCTATTACTACAGCCATAACAATGTGTAAGATTGCCTGCACAATAAGCATAATGATAAAAGCAAAAAAGCCCGTCTTGAGACACTTACCAAAATCGATGCTCTTTTGCTTAGGAGAAGATTCTACGCCCCATGCAGTTAAACGAGCCCATTCAAATGCAGCGCCCAAGACAACAAGGCCGCCGATAATAGGAATAAGTCCGCACAATGTAAGCAGTATAATTGCCTTCATCCATCCCTTTTCACGCGTAAGCATATGCCAAGAACGTGAAAGGTATTGCTTGTCTGAAAACTGAAGTTGAGACATATAAACTCCGTATGTTGACAGGTATAGTGATGCACATTATAGAGAAGTTCGACACGTGCCACTGCTATGCAACAAGTAACTATAGGGTGAATACATAAGTGTACTTTTACATCTATCTTTTAAGCAGCAAGCTCTTCAATGAAATCATCCTGATTTACACCCCACTGGATTGGTTTCATTCCATAGATTTCGCACGCCGATAAAACAGTTTGATCGATATGGCCATCTTTTCCATTGGCAGCATTCAGGAAAATATAGCCTGTAGAACCAGTGCGGCTCTGCTCAATATCTTCCCATCCAAAAAGAGCGTTCTTCACATTATTTTCTACCGGCGTATTCACGGTCTTAACAAGCTTCCGCTCTCCCCTCTTTACGCCTGGAATAGCATAATCAAACTTGTGGAGCATTCCAGATTTGCCTGTAAAGGATGGGCCTTCGATAGCTCTAATCTCATGCTTATCCATCCACTCACCGACTTCTTCATAAAATAGAGCTCGCACACTATCGGAGTTAATCTGGAACAAGTCATCGACCGATGCCATTGCTTGCATCATCATATTCATTTTGACTAGAAGATCACTGTCGCCTGCTTTGACATAAAGCTCTCCATCATCTGTTTTACTAATGCCAAAACCAGCGATGACACCGTTAAGCTTTTCTCTTCTCTTTTCAGAGTTAAATAAAAAGCCAGAAAGTTCCAAATCTGAAATTGTCTCGCCCAAATCAGTTAAGGCATAGCCGCCTGCCGGTAAATCACCAATAACGATAGACATACAATCATTATTGCGATTAAGCATGGGTGTAATAATTTTTACAGAATCACCTTGCTGTACTGCAGACATATTAGCAGCAATCCATTTTGAATAGCTATCAATAATCGTATTTGCCTGCTCGAGCAGCATTTCTTACACCCCCAACGAATAATTGCGTATTAGTTTATCGCTAATAGAATCAACTCGTAATAAGGACTCGAAAAATGGATAAATCGTTCCATTTTCATATTCAGCAACTATTATATCTTGCTGAAAGATTGGAACTGCGAATTTTGACCCATAATCAGGAACGTCAAGATGGATGTGGTTGCCATATATCATTGTGCCGTCAGGATTCCGATGTTTTAGCAGTTCTTGATTATTTGAGAAATCAATCCGAATCATCACATTGCTAGCGTAACGCGCTTGAGTTGCAGACTTCCTATCGGGCTGAGCGGTAAGCAAAATAGAAGATTGTAATTTTGATTCATGGATATCAAGAAAGAATTTAATTTTCATACATTCGTCGGAAATAAGCTCAATGTTTAACTTGCAGCCAGCTTTTGGCCAGTCTAGAACAGGAATACCATTTACTGGTCTCTTTGGCATCTTAAGATACTCTTGCGTTTTATCTGTAAGGTCAGAAAAAGAGTAAATCTTGTTGTCGATATCCACTTACACTCTCCCCTATATCTCGAAATTAAGTGGTACGGCGCACCCAACAACACGTCCGACAATCGCAATTGACTCAGTACCGGCCACTATATAATCGTATGCCCTCGAATGAAACATTGGGTCGGTTGAGTCAGATGCCAGCTCAACATCATTTTCCAGCTGCCTAACGCACTTTACAGTAGCTTCATGGATGTTTATGCAAACAACATAGAAGGACGACTATCGTCGAGCACCGTAATAAGCTAGTAAAAGTCTCCAAGAAAGCAGCCTAACCCCTTTTGTTCTATAACCCTAAAACGTGACCCAAATGTGACCCATAAAATGACCCGGCAGATAAAAATGCCTGATAGAGATATACGACACTTAAGGACGGGGTTTAATTTTCGCAGCAATGTTAAACAATCAAAACGCAGGTAGACAGGCTGTTTTATTTAAGAAGCACTGGCGGAGAGAGAGGGATTTGAACCCTCGTACCTCCATAAGAGGTAAACGGTTTTCGAGACCGCCGCATTCAGCCGCTCTGCCATCTCTCCCTATGTGCAAACGGCGCCTTGCGGCGCCGCGAAATAAACTGGCGGAGAGTCGGGGATTTGAACCCCGGAGACGCTTTCGGCGCCTACACGATTTCCAATCGTGCTCCTTCAGCCGCTCGGACAACTCTCCTTAATAGAAAACGCATCGGTTAGTATAACGTATTTCTCGCCGAAAAGAAAAGAACTTTTCTGTAAAGTCCTAGTAAGATACTTTCGTATTTATTTCTTCATTCGCAGGAGATTATGTGCTTCAGATACCTATTTGGCTAGACCTTGCCGCCGTTATTGTTGGTGCGTTAGCGGGAGTTTGGGCAGCTCAAGAACGTAAGTTGGACTTAGTTGGCTATATTGGCTTGGGATTTTTGTGCGGCCTGGGTGGTGGCCTCATCCGTGATATGGCTATGCAGGTTGGCAGCGTCTATATGTTGCAGTCTCCATATGCCATTCCGTTTGTTGTAGCAACAGGTGTTATCGGTTACTTTTTTCCACAAATTATCAAGCGATACCCCAATTTATTGGATTGGCTAGACATCTTATCTGTTGGCCTGTTTGTTGTTGCCGGCACCGATAAAGCCATTCACTACAATCTGTACCCCATGGCCTGCATGCTTATGGGTGTGCTTACTGGTGTTGGCGGCGGTATGATGCGCGACGTCTTTTTGGGCGATACGCCACGCATCTTCCAGCGCTCCAATTTCTACGCTGTGGCAGCTATTGGTGGTGCCGTTGTGTATTACACCCTCGTTGCCGTCAGTCACTACAATTTGGAAATCTCTGCTATAGCAAGCGTTGCTACAACTATGGGACTGCGCAGGTTATCGCTTTATTACAACGTAACACTGCCCACTGAAGTTGATTTGACTCCCAAAGTTGCAGCAAGCGCCAAAAGAATCAAAGAGAAAGCACGACGTAAAAAGTAGCACACGCACGTCTGCCCACGCATCCGCTTAAAGCACTTAGAACACTCAAACACGCAAAGTGCTCAGAGCGACGAGGAGCTACTTGTTTACAAGACCAGAGCGTACAGCCCACTTTTTGCGCTCGGTAGCGTTAAGAATGCGCTTGCGCATACGAATATTCTTGGGCGTAATCTCTACAACCTCATCATCCATAATGTACTCCAAGGCTTCTTCTAGCGAGAAGGTCCGTGGAGGTGTAAGTTGCACCGAAATGTCAGCGGTAGAGGAACGCTGGTTGCCCAAAGACTTGGTACGTGCAATATTAACCACCATGTCACCAGGACGAGAACGCTCACCCACCAGCATACCCTCATAACACTCATCACCAGGACCAACAAAGAGCTGACCACGCTCTTGCAGGGTACCCAATGCATACGCGACGGCTTTCTCGGTAGACATGGAAATCATGGCGCCATTTTGACGAGAACCAATGTCACCAGCAAAAGGACCATATTCTAAGAAAGTGTGATAGAAGACTGCCTCGCCGTGAGTAACATTAAGGACGCGCGTCTTAAGACCCATAATGCCGCGCGTAGGAATCTTAAACTCAAGATGAGTTTGCACAGTACCAGCTTCCATATTGGTCATGGTGCCACCTGCATCACCAAATACCTCAATAACCTTACCGGAATACTCGCTGGGGCACTCTACTACAGCCTGCTCAACAGGCTCAAGCTTATTGCCGTTCTCGTCCTTCTTGAACAAAACGCGCGGGCTGCCCACTTGGAACTCAAAACCTTCACGACGCATGGTTTCCATCAAAACAGAGAGGTGCAAAATACCACGACCAGCCACCTCGGTACCCGTCTTGTCGGGAAGCTCCTCAATGCGCATGGTTACGTTATTTTCTCGCTCGGCCATCAAACGCTCTTTAAGCTGACGACCGCCCACGATCTCTCCGTCACGACCAACCAAAGGTGAAGTAGAAGCCTCAAATACAATTGCGAGCGTTGGAGGATCAATCTCGATGGGATCAAGCTCTACGGGAGTATCTGGATCTGTATACACATCGCCAATGTCTGTGGAATCAACACCTACAACAGCGCCAATGTCACCAGCACATACCTCGGTGCACTCTTTGCGACCCAAATAGTCAAAGGTAAACAGCTGCTTGACCTGGCTCATTGTGCGAGAACCATCGTTTTTAACAACCAAGATCTTATCGCCTGCATGGATGGTACCCGAGTACACACGACCAATACCAATGCGTCCTACATAGGTAGAGTGGTCAATAGTTACGCACTGCATAGCCAAAGGAGCGTCCACGTCTGCAGAAGGAGCAGGAAGCTCGTCCACAACCATATTTAGTAGCGGGTACATATCATTGTTGTCATCATCAGGAGACAGACGAGCAAAGCCATTAACAGCACTGGCATACACAACATGCTCCATAGAAAACTCAAGCTGCTCATCCGTGGCGCCCAAATCCATCATCAAATCCAGACAGGCGTTGAGTGCTCGCTCAGGGTTTGCACCATCACGGTCAATCTTATTAACAACAATCATGATGGACAAGCCCGCATCAATAGCGTGACGCAAAACAAAGCGCGTTTGAGGCATAGGACCTTCTGCAGCATCTACCAGCAGCAACGCAGAGTCAGCCATCTTTAAAACGCGCTCCACCTCGCCGCCAAAATCTGCGTGACCAGGCGTGTCCAAAACGTTAATTTTTACGCCTTTGTACTCAATGGAAATATTCTTTGCCAAGATGGTAATGCCGCGCTCGCGCTCTTGATCATTTGAGTCCAGAACACGCTCTTCTACCTGCTGATTATCGCGAAAAGCATCCGTCGCACGCAGGAGCTTATCTACCAAAGTAGTCTTGCCGTGGTCAACATGGGCGATAATTGCAATATTGCGAATGTGCTCTTGGAGCATGGTTCCTACTTTCTAAATATTTTTCTGCCTCTGAGTACATCAGGATGTATACGTTATATTTTGTACGCTGCCGAGAAAAGCGACAAAGGAGATATTTTTACAAAAGTGAAGCAACTTCACCAGCAGGCTCGGGGTCACACCACTGAAATGCTTCGCCTGCGCCAAAGCCCTGCCACAATACATATGCCGAAAAAGCCTGCTGGCCTTTCTCGGCAAACTCAAGGATGAGGGCGTCTTCATAGCCGTCATTGCCCAAGTCTACGGCACCCTCATATACCATGGCATACCGCACCGGAACATCAAGGTTGTCTGGACGAGCCGCTTTTTCTAAAGCTAGTGCAGCTATGTAATTGTGAGCCTCATCAATACAGGCCTCTATGCCATCCTCAGAAAATGAGTTGGTAACGCGCGTGCCAGCGGCATCTTCTACCGAGGTAATGACGCATACCTCTACCCCTGCAGCAAGTGCATCCAACGCTGAGCCTAACAGGTCACAAGATAGTGCATCTAGCTCTTCTGAAACGGCACCTGACTGATCATATTGATTACTTTGGGCCACAAATCCCCTATCGTTAAGCGAAATAACTGCACTCATAATACTCTTGCATTGCAAATACATGCTGCACAGCACGCTTTGTCACAGAGCCTGCAGAATTAGCATCACAACAGCATTGGTGCTTCTAGGGATTTGTTGCCTTCATAAAGGCTGTTAGAGCCCTGCCAAACAAAGAGCCTTGCTGCTGGAGCAAGGCTTCAAAACAACTTCTAACGACACTTTTTGGTGATTACAGCATTACTGTTACTTCTAACAACTTTTTTCCTTCAAAAAAAGTTGTTAGAACTCTAGAAATCAAGCTAACGACAGAAAGTTGAGCTTACATTCCAAAAGCTGTCTTTTTGATGCTGCGGCATGCTTGTTGCTGCATACCATGCCGAGCGCACTGTAAAAAGGTGGCAACCATATTGGCCACCACCTTACAAAAAGCTATGTACTAGGACAAAACCGTACTAAAAAAGACTCTTATCCCAAGAATCCAAAATACACTCCCACAACACCCAAAATCATGGTGAAAATAATAATCCACGTTGGAGAGATTTTCTTACCCAGCATCCAGTAATACAAACCCATAAAGCCCATGCCAACAATGCCAGGCATAACGCCGTCAAGAATTTCTTGGAGTGTCTTTGCAGACTCGCCCGTACCAATAGGCAGAATAACTGAAGCCCAGAACATATCCTTAGTCATAGACCCAATTACCATGGCGCCCACAATGCCAGCAGCAAACATAATTTTGTCCATGAGCCCTGACTTCTGAGCTTGCTCAAGGAAATTCACGCCCAAGTTATAGCCCAGTTGTACACCATATACACGAGTGAGAAACGCGGGGATATTGTAAATGAGCAAATACACAAGAGGCGCCAAGGCATTACCTTGTTGAGCAAGAGAAATTGCCACGCCAGCAGCAACAACACGCAATGTTGCCAAGAAAATCGAATCGCCCACACCAGAAAGAGGGCCCATAAGTGCAGACTTTACTTCATTAATAGCATCGGGTTCCATCTCACCACGAGCTACACGCTCTTCCATAGACATAGCAATGCCGCCTACAAAAGGAGCAAACTGTACCGTGATGTTAAAGAAGGCCATATGACGCACGAGCGCTGCTTTATACCCCTCAGGATTACCAGCATAAATCTTCTCTAAAAGCTTATTAACCATCAAGGCAAAGGCAAGGTTCATTTGCTTGTAGTAGGTCCAAGAGAACTCCATACCAAGCGAACCCAAATTCAAAGATGAGGCAATGAGGTCAGCCTTTGTAAGCTTGTGAGTAGTAGGTTCAGCAGCAGAACCTAGAGCAGGCTCAGTAGCGGGTACATTAGAAGTCATCGTCATCAGCTCCTTCCACTGTGGTTGCAGGCTGCAGCTTATCAAGCAGACCGAGTTTCTCGATAGCAATAATGATTGCTAGTAAAGAAACGCCCAAAACAGGAACGTTCATGTATGAAGTAAGCAAGAAACCCAAAACAAAGAAAGGAAGCAGCTCACGATTAAGAATCATGCGAGCAAGCATGGCAAAGCCCATAACGGGCAAGATGTTTGCTGCCACACCAAAGCCATCAAGCACAAAGGATGGAATCCAATTAAGGAGACCCTGAACAGCGTCGGCGCCAAAGTAAAACGCTAAGAAACACAAACCAAAACGCTTGGCAACGCCTAACAGACCCAAAATCCAGTGTATGGCGTACACACCTTTAATGTCGCCCTTCTCGGCTGCCTTATCGGCAATTCCAAGCAGCAAAGGGCCAAGCGCGTTAATGGCATTACCTAAAGCCAAAGCCAGAGTGGCAATGGGCATAGCAAGAGCAATTGCTGCTTCGGTGCCCTGTCCCAAAGAAATGGCAAATGCGGCCGAAAGCACACCGCCAGTGGTAACATCAGGTGGCACGTAGGCACCAATGGAAATAGACCCCATAAACAGCAATTCTAAGCTGGCACCAATCATCAAACCAGCTTGTAAATCACCAAGCACCAGGCCCACAAGCGGGCACAGGACAATAGGCCTAAACGCATACAGTGTACCAAGCTGAAAATCAAGACCGCCAAGAGCACCAATAAGACCAATTGCCAAAGCTTGTCCGAGCATTTGTTCCTCCAATCTTTTTGTCTGCGTAATACTGCTAAATCAGGTGGCTCATATCAACTTTCTTGTCGTCGCACAAGGCGCGGTATTCCACTTCTACTCCACGCGCGATAAGCTCTTTGAGCATGGCAATCTCTTCTTGCTCCAAAAAAATCTGACGAGTAACCTCTGTCGTAGTGGAGCTCTCTTTGGTGTTTCCCAAGTTAAGGCTGGTAATTTGTGGGCAGCCATCAATGAGCGCTTTGGCATCCGCAATGGTTTGCACACATATCAGCATGCGGTACTTATCGGTTACGCCAGAGTTAATGGCTTCAATGGCGCTTGCCATGTCTTTAATTACAAGCTTGCATCCCGCGGGCTTGCCCAACTTAAGCGTCGTGCGCCACGTAACATCATTGGCTACTTTATCGCCTACAATAAAAATGCAATCTGCATGCTGGGCCGTGGTCCAGCTTACCGCTACTTGACCATGTAAAAGTCTATGGTCAACGCGCAAAAGACAAATCATAGCTCCCCCTCATACTCATCTTTCCAAGAGGCAAGATGCTCCCCGTGATGTAATGCGTGCTAAAAATCATCGTCGTCATATATGTCTGACAAAAGGTCATTACAATACTTTGGCGATACTTCTGAACTGGCAACAAGCTCACGAAGCAGCTGCGGTAAATCAGGAGCATCGTTCAGAGAAAGCGCGAGGGTAAGCAACAAGGGCAAGTTCATATTTGCTACCAAATAGATACGCTCCTGATTTTGGATGCGATTTAGAAACGCATTGGTAACGCTCCCGCCCATCAAATCAGTTGCTACCACAAGCTCATCCGTTTGCGGAATGGTTGCCAACAAGGCGTCTATCTGAGCTGTTACATCGCTTGATCCATCTACAAAAGCATTGATGACATGCACGTCACAAGGGTGACCAGCCAAAAGCTCAAGACTTTCGGCAATCCCCTGTGCAAAATGAGCGTGCGATGCAAGTACTAAATGCCTCATGCAACTTCCTTACGGCTTTGAATGCGATTACCCGCGTTGAACTGTTTTAATAATCAAACTGGTGATAATACCGACGATACTTCAGGTTATGCTTGGTGACTGTCTCGTAATACCTGGTAAGACGGTCAACCATAAGGCACGATAAAATCCAAGGGCTTACAATGACACGAAACTCATCATCAATGCTGGGAGTTGCAAATTCTTCCAGGTCAATAACGACAATATCTTCGTCGCCAGTACGGCCGCTCTTTAAAAATGCTTCTACACGATTATCCAAAGCGCGGCACTCGTCCAAACCCTTAAACAAAAACACGGGAACACCAGGCTCTACCAGCTCAAGCGTACCGTGGAAAAAGTCTGCCGAGGTAATATAGCGCGTGCGCTTCCACTGCATCTCTTCTAGTAAACACATGGCCAGCAAAATAGTCTCGCCCCACAAAGCTCCTTGTCCAATAAACATGGTGTAATCTGCCAGCGCATATTTACGAGCTAGCGCTTCTGCCTTAGGCTCAAAGACTTTGCGAATATCGATAAGATCTTGCCAAATGTTGCTTGTTTGCTCAATGAACTTATCAAACTTATCAAAGCACCCGCGACGATTAAGAATGCGAAAACCAAAGCAATCCGCCAGGTAGTAGCCCATTTCACAACCACCATGTGCATGATCGCTTGCCATCTTCACGCAGTTTTGTGCACCAATTGCCTGACCAATTTTGCTATGTGCATCAGTCATGGCAACAACGCGAACACCCATCTTATTGAGCTTGTTAATTGCTTCTAGAACTTCTGGAGTTGTACCAGATTCAGATGCAGTAAGTACAACAGAGTTGCTGGTCATACGCTTGTGGCCAGAGACATTAAACTCCGCGGCATGAATTAAATGAACCTCAAAGTCCTTATCGCTATACTTGTTCATCAAGTACTCGAGCTGCATAAGCTCGTCCCACGTGCCACCAACACCCATAAGAAAAAGTGCATCAAAGCCCTCATCATATATACGATCTGCCAGGACAATCATTTCTTTGCCAGCTTTTACAACGGCAGCACCATCGGCAAGATATGCCGCTTGATCAAAGTTCATGATTTCAATTTTTTCAGTCTCTGCCATAGAACGCTCCTTTACCTCAGAGTTATATGACATATACAAGTACCTATATAATAAATACCAATCTGAGAACCACGGTACACCCTGCCCTAAAGCAATATCTTGGCAAAGCACCTTCTTACCGTAAGTGGTATTAAATTATCGCTTTTCGGTATAGATTAGACACGAACGGTCAACACAGCAGCATCACGGATGGATACGGAGGTGGCTACTTCGAGTATTGTTCCTGCCGCATCAAAGCTCTTGCACGTTAAGGTAAGGGCGGGTTCTAATACCTGGGCTTGTAGGAGCTGCGCTTGTCGAGCACTTAGCTCTGTAAGATCAATGGTTTCATAGGTATGCACAACCGCATGACCACGCATGCTAAAAAACTCATATAGCGAGAAAACCGTGAGGTCAAGTTCCTCCACACCAGGAAATAAATTACAAGGAACCACTGTTTGTTCTATGGTTTGCGGAATACCGTCTAGCGAGTTAAGGCGCCGAATACAGCAAACCAAATCCTTAGGCGTGAGGTTAAACACCTGGGCATAGTATGGCCCTGCAGGGCGCACGCGTTGTTCTAATACACGTACCGAAGCAATTCTTTTCTCGTCAGTGCTTTGTTTACGAAAGCCGCGGGGCATGATGGGAGGCGCTGTAAGGCCATCATTGCCCACAAAAACACCACGTCCCTGCACGCGAAGAACGATTCCCTCTTCTACCAGCTTATCAATAGCTTTACGTACTGTAAGCCTCGTAGTGTTAAATTGCTCTGCCAACATATGTTCTGAAGGTAAGGCAAGACCTTTTTCATACAGGCCATCTGCAATGTCAGCCCTAATTTGCTGACGAATCGCCAAATAAAGAGGCAGTTGTGAGGTTTTGTTTTTTGAGGGCGTGCTCTCTGGGTTAGTCATTATGCACCCACTGACTTACATAGCGAATACAGTTAGGAAGGGTTAAAGACTTACAGTGTTCCAACACGTCTCCAGATTTTGATTTGAGTGTGCTGCTATTACAAAACACTAAGGTATCTGGCTCTACCCCCAAGTATCCTGCTTCTTCTTGTGTAAGACGTGCCACGGTAAACTTGGAATAGCTGCTTGTATTTTTGCGCGCCACCTGCCCATAAATGCACGTAAACAAAGATTCCCGCTCATAGTTATGCGCTTGAACGCCCGCTATTATCTGCGGGTTGGTGTAGCTTTTCTCATATATGGCCGGTTTGCCAGATAGTAACCGAATGCGTATCAAGCAAAACAAGGGCGTCCCCACCGGCACTTTAAAGCGATACGCTAGTTTTGCATCTGCAGATACAAGGTCTTGAAAAATAACCTTGCTCGTAGGCTTTTCTCCGCAGGCCTCTACCGAGGCACTAAAACCATCTGCTCTTTCGATAATAAGTGTAGGATGCTGCGCACAGACATAATTGCCCGAGCCATGCAAGCTCTCTATTACATGTTTAGCGCGAAGTTGCTCAAGCGCGCGGCGCAGCGTTGTGCGTGATACCGACAACATGGCACACAGCTCCCGCTCTGCTGGAAGCTGGTCATTTGGCTTAAACGTTTGGTTGTTGATAAGAGCCATGATACCTTCATAAGCAACTTCAAATGGCGTAATTGTTTGCTCTATACGATTCATAAGCACTACTCGTTTGAATCCTCTACTGTATCTAATGGTGCACCCGCCAATGGCGTACCCGACGCCACTGCAATCATTGCATCAAACTCTTTCTCGAGCTTTTTGGCGGCGGCATATGCCTGCTTAAACGCATAGGATTTTTTATGTGTCATACGTGATAGAAAAGGAATAACAAGCCGCTGATTCGTCTTCTTGAGTGCTACTACCAAAGCAAGTGATTTTACTTGATCATGTGCAAGAGCGTTTGCTTCATTAAGGCGTTGTGGATTAAGCAAAAAGTTCATGATGCCGCGGGAGCGCTCATGAGCAGCTTGTTGTACCTCTCCCTCATCTACTACCACTGCACACTGCTCAATATCACGGTACGAGAACACCTTTTCTTGCTGGGCAGGAAACTGAACTGACCATGCCTGATGGCAAGCATCCTGACGGATAGTTGGAATAAAAGAAAACAGCGGTGCTTTATAAAGAACTTTTGTTGCATGAAAGACCTGCTGTATGCTGTCTGATTGTTTATCCATGCGTACATCCATTAGTTTTACGATACGGTATATAAATCACTGTAAATTAAATACCAATTTATGCAAGCGCTCAGATGTGTAAACTTACACTATATAAGAATGGTTAATTACTTGGTTGATTATCCGCTCGCATAATCAACCATCCGCGCGCACTGCGTCCTACCTTTTAGAGGAGCTTATGCTATGCACCTGTGTGATATGCGTTATAAACATCCTTTTCGTTCGTATCAACAGCGGGTTCTTGATAATTTCTCTTCATACCAAAAAGATGGGACGATTAACATAGTTGCTGCTCCTGGTAGTGGGAAAACCATCCTCGGATTGGAAATGATACGCCGCCTTGGAAGCCCTGCCCTTGTTTTATCACCATCTGTTACGATACGACAACAGTGGGGCGAGCGCTTTGCTGATGGCTTTCTTCCAGAGGGTGCACAGGTGCATGACTATATTTCATACTCTTTGTTGAGCCCCAAAACCATAACCTCTATTACCTATCAATCGTTACATGCCGCTTGGGTTAAAAAGTCTTCTACCAGCATAAATCAAAGCGCTCAAGCTAAAAATGAAGCGGATGAACCCCTGCAGCAAGATAGCCAGGAAGATGGTTCGGAGGATTTTACTAACTTTGATATTTTAGACGCTGTCACACAAGCCGGCATCACCACCATCTGTCTTGATGAAGCCCACCATCTGCGTGCAGAGTGGCAACGTGCACTTGAGGCCTTTATTAAAGCTCTTAAAGGAAAAGTGTTTGTTATCTCCCTCACAGCCACGCCACCCTATGACTCTACACCCAGCCAATGGAAGCGCTATACCGATGTATGTGGCGAGATTGATGAAGAGATCTTTGTTCCTGAGCTCGTGGCAGAAAAAGCTTTATGCCCCCATCAGGATTACATTTACTTTAACTATCCCACTACCAGCGAAAAACTTCTGGCGCAGCGGTATCGCCAGCAAGCAAACGATGCGCTTGCTTGTTTGAAAGATGCTGGACTTATAGATAAAGCAATCAGCACTATGGTTTGTGCTGAGAATAACTGTACTGAGAATAACGCGGTATTAAACGACCAAAAGTATCTGTTTGTTCTTGATCATGAGGTGGAGTTTCGTTCACTTTTTAGATTTGCTCATCATTTAGGTATTACGATTCCAACGTGGTGGTTGCAGGCAGTATTTCCCCATAAACGGCTTGGCCACTATACACCAGCCGACGCAGAAAAAGGCTTGCAGTTTATTCTCGATAACCCCAATTCTTTTGGAAGCGATACTGTTAGCGCTATACAGAAATGCCTTGCCCAACATGGACTTATTACACGCAGGCAAGTAAACCTATTAGCCAACCAAAAACTAAGCCGCACACTTGCTGGCTCTATTGGAAAAATGCAATCCATTCAACGCATTGCTACACTTGAGTCATCTCAGCTAAAAGATGAACTTCGCATGGTAATTCTTACTGATTACATTCGTGCTGAAACAACGAATCATATTGGGCGTGATACGGGCTTTACGCACATTGGTGCAGTCCCTATTTTTGAAGCGGTACGGCGTAGTGTAGGTGAAGCACAAGGGCTGGCTCTTCTCACCGGCTCACTTATTATTGTTCCCACCACAATACAAGCTCAAATAACCAAGATTGCAGCGCACTACAAGTGTACCGTTGTTTTTAGTCCTCTTAAGGATGCTGGCCCTGTTCCCTATGTAAGGGCATGCTTTTCTGGTAAAAGCCAACTGTGCGTTCGCATACTAACAACAGCTCTTGAGCAGGGTCTTATTCAAATCCTTGTAGGGACTACAGCACTTTTAGGAGAAGGATGGGATTCTCCTTGCGTTAATACCCTCGTGCTTGCTTCGTTTGTAGGTAGCTTCATGCTTTCTAACCAAATGAGGGGGCGTGCTATCCGTACCTATGCAAAACAGCCTAATAAATGTGCAAATATCTGGCATCTTGTAACCGTGGAGCCTCCCTTTAATCAAGATCAAAAGCTTTTAAATCTCTTATATGGCACAGATTTATCGCACGATGAGTCAATCCTTGGACAAGATTGGAATACCCTGACAAGACGATTTGACTGTTTTATTGCTCCTTCATATGAGGGTTCATACATAAAAAGTGGTATTGATCGCATAAGCATCGTACAACCACCGTTTACTGAATCTCATATAGAGACAATAAATCATCAGATGGAACAGCGTGCGTGCAATAGATTGGATGTGGCAGCAGCATGGCAAAATATCACAGATGTCTCTATAAAGCCTACCATTAGCGAAGTTTGTGAGACAGCCGATGTTCCCACATCAATTGGATTGACTAACTTTACTTTACTTAATGGCTTTGTTTTAGCAGCAATTGCCTGTATTGACTGGCTTTGTGGTGCTGTTGTACTGGAAGGCATGTATTCAAAACGCTTGGTTACTTTTTTTGATGGCGACTTCTTTATCTTGGGAACCCTTGTTGTTCTACAGATTATTGGAATCTTTTTACTCACAAAACTTGCGCTCTACCTTATGCAAAGATTCTCTCCAAAACGACGCTTACAGCGCATGGGCAAGGCTCTTTATGAAGCTCTTATACAGGCTGAAGTTCTTTCTAGTTCAACAGGAAGAGTTCACGTAGATTCTGATTCTCTACAGTCTTGCTTTACCATCTCGCTTAAGGGAACTTCCCTTCATGACCAGCATGTATTTGCTGAAGCTTGCAAACAAATGCTCTCCCCTATTGATAATCCTCGGTATGTTCTTATCGAACAAAGGCGTGCTGGTCTGTTTGGAATGCAACGCTACCGCCACAGTTTTGCCTGTCCTGATGCGCTCTCCAAGCGCAAAGAAGATGTTGAACTGCTCGTTGATGCATTTAAAGCATTTGGCACCTATCAAGCGGTGTATACAAGAAACCCAGAAGGACGAGAAACGCTGTGGCGTTGTCGAGAACACGCGCTTGTTAACCTAAACGGCCAGCAGGTACAAAACTTTTTTGGGCTTTCATAGCGAGGTCTCTATCTCTACATTGTGTATAGAGACCTCGCTACAGCTGCTGCCTCTATATCCTTGTAACCTTATCCTGCTAAACGCTCGATAAGATGCTGAATTTCTTGTATGGGCGTATTGGTTATGATGCCCCAAACTGACATCACAAAAATAATAGCTGCAATAGTCATTTGCAGAACAAGAGAAAACATGCCGCCACCCACAGGCAATACTTTTGCTTTTTGTACAACAAGACACACAAAACAAAAGACAAGAAATGCCACAGACATGGTAGCCAACACGTAATTGGGAAGCATACTGGTCATTTATATTCTCGCTCTCTAGCTACGAGCTTTTAGTTATTGTGTCACTTGCTAACGTTTTAGCTGGTAACGTCTTACCTAACAGCACTTATTTACTAAAGTTTTGCCAAAAATCTGCCCAAGATGCTTCTTCCTGGCTTTGATCAACATATAAGAAGCTTTCCTCATCGTAAAAATCTAAAGAAACAATTTCATCCAGCGTTTTTGGCACAAATAGATTAAAGAACTCTTTTTTAAAGGAACTACCATATTGCAAATAATACTGCCCAGTCATAGCAATGTAGTTGGTCTTCTTTACTGATTCGGGCGTGTAGCTTATTGGTTCTCCAGCCTCAGATAAATCAGGGCTGATTGCCAAAAGTACTAGCCTCGAATCTGAATTACGAAAACCCAGAATAAAGTTTTGATATTGATATGAAAGCGTACGCCCAAATCCAAAATTTGCCCCACGTATATCTTCCGAGAAGCCATACGCTATCTGATAGCTTGACCCTTCTTCGACCTGTGAATCAAAAAAGGTGCGCATACGAGCTTTAGTGTCATCACTTTTTGCTTGATCTACCTCGACAGGCTTCCTAAAAGATTTAAAAGCATCAAAGAATCCCATTTGCGTCTCCTTATCTGGTGGTTGCCATGCATCATGCGATTTTGTATAGCTGCCTTTTGACATAAACGCATTTCTTTCAGATTGTTATTAGAAAAATAGTATATAGTTTTTGAAAAAAATCTCGTATCTATTAGTTTAGATAAAGAAAACTTACATAATTATGAAAAATAACATGAATACTATTCTCGAATCAATGTAAATACATACAGCAAGTATGCTAATTAAGAAGCTTGAATCTCTTAAAAGATACAAGCATACGTTTTTGAAATGCAATAAACACATATCAGTTGGGGGGCATATCAATATGATACGCATTTTTACAAATTCAGGAGTTACCTATACTGCTCAAGGCAAGTATCAGCTGCATATCACTGATGAGAGAATTTCTTACGACACAGTACAGGGAAAACAATCTCTAGACATACCTTTTGCAGAAATCAGTTCCATTTTTCTTCTTGGGTATTGCAATTCAAATCGGCACTATTCAGTAACTTTTCGTGATGCTGCAGGAAAAGATATTGGAGAGATTGATACAGATATTTTTGAAAGCCCCAATACCACTATTAATGGGCATAACATTTTAGAAACTAAGTCTATCCTTATTGCCTTTGCAGAAAATAAATTAACATCGGCATTTCCTGACAACATTGATAATCTTGACATACTGCTTGCGCGGACTCTTAAGGAAAAAGAAATTAGGCTTAAAGGAGGTGCTCTTGTTGGAGGAAAGCACCAAGTAAACCTTTCTGATGTTCGTAGAGTTAAGTGCGTAGGTAATGGAGCTTTAAATAACCTTTTTATTTATACCAAAGAGAAGGGTGGCTTCTTTGATACGCCTGATATGAAGATTCCTGTTACTGAGCTAACTTTGCCTATTCTTGAAGCTGTAATGGCTCGCAATACTGGCAGAGGTATCGATTTTAGTCAAGGTAACGGATTTGATCAGAAAACCAGTGAATATATTATTACACGTTATATGAACTCTACATTCTTCCTAAATGAGAATGGAAGCCTCTCTGATGACTGGCATGAAGTTGCCTTCAACCATATTCAAGCTTATCAGTCAGATATTTCTTTTCAGTCAGATATTTCTTTTCCCGCTTATTAAGAACACTTGAATGAGAAAAAATACCTCGATAGATAAAAAGAATTAGAAGAAGCGAAGGTATAGAAATTTCTTAGGAACGATAAGAAGCGGTAAAAACTCTCTATAACAAGAAAAGCCGGAAGGTTAAAACCTTCCGGCTGCATATTCTTGGTGGAGCCTAGGGGGATCGAACCCCTGACCTCAGGCTTGCAAAGCCCGCGCTCTCCCAGCTGAGCTAAGGCCCCGGCGATAATCACCTTAGCGGCGACTCGGCTAGCGCTAAGGTGACTATTGACGAAGTGTTGGTGGGCCCGACAAGGTTCGAACTTGTGACCTCCCGGTTATCAGCCGGACGCTCTGACCAACTGAGCTACGGGCCCAACGCAAGAAAACATAATACGGCAGTAGATTTAAAAGGTCAACATAATTTTTTGTATTCTTACAATGTTTTTGGGTAACATAGCTAGCACACATCTTTTAACCAGATGCCTACAAGAGTGGAGGTGAAGTCATGAGCATGGTCCGGATGGATATTGAGTCTATTGTGGTTGGTAATGGACCGGCTACATCGCTCATCACTCTTCGCCCTCGTCATAACTCAAGTTCTTATGCTCAGACACAACTTCCCATCCGTATTGGTATGACGGAAGCAAGTGCTATTGGTATGGGTGTGGATAACGTTCCTCATCAACGCCCCTTAACACATGATTTGCTTAAAGCTGTTATCACACAACTTGGTGCTACGGTTACCAGCGTTACTATCTCTAAAGTAGAAGGACCAACGTTTTTTGCATCAGTTCATCTGCTTACAGCCAATAAAGAGCGTAAAGCTATTGATTGTCGTCCGTCAGACGCAGTTGCGTTAGCGGTACGTACTAAAGCACCTATCTTTGTTGAATCTGAGGTGCTTATGACAGCATCGTATCCTGATTTTAAAGCGGTAAAGAAGGATGAACAGGATAAGGAGCTTGCTGAGTTTCACAGCTTTATTGAGGGTCTTTCTCCAGAAGATTTTTCTTAAACCTACTGCCTTAGCCCTACAGTGCAAACACCTTCCCAGTATAGTAATTAATCTCATACCCTTTTGCAGCGTTATAGACTTCCACCTCTTCATCGATAAAACCATCGGAAGTTTTTACGTCTACAATAACCGAACGTGGAATACGCTCTTCTCCTTCGTAAACGGGAGTTGCTACAAACTGTACTGTGCCAGAAGGGTTTGCCTGTAACCAAGTACGTATAGCAGTTTCTACCAGAGCCATTCCCCCTTGGTCATCATTAGCTCCCACGTTTTGCATTCGTGTGCCTGTTATTAAGTTTTCTATAATCTCTTTGCCACCTAAGGATTTTGCTAATAGATGACTTCTATTCCACATACGTCCTTTATAGACAGAGTTGTTATAAAGTTTAATTTGTACTTCGGGGTTTTTGCTTGGCCATCCCGAGGGATTAGGCATTTGCTCGCGATCACGTGACATGCCGTCTTCCATCATCTGATAGGTAATACATGCACGAACTTCACGCGTGCGGCCTAAGGCATCAAGACCAGAATACAAAACTTGACCTTGCGCCAGCTCCTGATTGATATGAGAAGCGCCAATAAGACGAACATAGTTTGGACTTTCTTGCTCATTCCAACTTGTATAACCCAGCTGACGACCTGTAGATGAATCCCCTGCGCCTACGGATTGAGTTTGTCCTGGTAAAATGCGAGAAAAAACAGTAAATAGACTACCAAACCCATGGTGGGCAAACGATGGGAATAAGGCACTAATTACAAGCGCAATAACAACAATCCCCGTTGTTTTGCGGTTCCTTTTAGATAAAAAGTTCTTACGTGCCATGTACTTTCCCATCACAACAAAACGCACTGCTGACGTTTTATCTTATAAAAAAGCGCGACTCACACGTATGAGTCGCGCCTTACCTACACTACGAGCAATTTACTCTTCATCATCCAAATCTGGGGTAATCTGCTCATCATCACCAATATCAATTGGTGCTTCTTCGCTTGTGTTTTTCTCGCCAGCAGCAAGAAGATCAAGTGCTGTTTGGTTCTCATCTACCTTTTTAGCAGTAGCTTTTTGGGCAATCATGCGAGCGACCGCAGTAACACGATCAGACTCAGAGACATTCATGACCTTTACACCCTGCGTGGAGCGTCCAAGCTTGCTAATGTCACCAACCTTTACCCGAATAAGAATGCCTTCCTCAGACACAATTACCAGCTCATGTTGAGGACCAACAACCTTCATGCCTGCTAATTCACCCTTGCGAGCAGTCATTTGGATGGTAAAGACGCCTTGACCACCACGGTTATGAACGGGATACTCAGAAATAGGAGTACGTTTGCCATAGCCCTTCTCGGTAATAACAAACAAGTCACCTTGACCGTTAGAAATCTCCATGCCCAATACCTTGGCAGTGCCCTTTAAGGTAATGCCACGAACACCAGAAGTATCACGACCCATGGCGCGAGTTTGGTCCTCTTCAAAGACAATTGCCTTGCCATCCGTCGAAACCAAAATTACTTTGCACCCTGGTTTAACTCGACGCACGTCAATGAGCTCGTCGCCATTCTTGAGGTTAATGGCAATAATGCCATCGTGGCGAGTGCGGTCATATGCACTCATGGCCGTTTTCTTGATCATGCCATTACTTGTAGCAAACATGAGATATTCATCGGCTGGGAAGTCACGTGTGGTGATAACAGCCTTGAGGTGCTCACCTTCTGCTAAGGGCAGCATATTAACAATTGCAGAACCACGCGCCGTACGTGAACCAATAGGTAGCTCGTGAACCTTCACACGATACACCTTACCAAGGTTGGTAAAAAACAGCACGTAATCATGCGTAGATGCCACAAAGAGGTGCTCTACAAAGTCATCTTCCTTGAGCGATAAACCAGCAACTCCCTTACCTCCACGTTTTTGTGAACGATAGGTAGCAACAGGTAGGCGCTTTACATAGCCAGTACGAGTTACCGTAACAACCATGTCTTCTTCTGCGATAAGGTCCTCAACGTCAAGGTCAACGGCTTCTTGCGTGGAAATCTTGGTACGACGATCATCACCATACTTAGCAACAATCTCACCCAGCTCGTCCTTAATAACTCCCAGAATCTTCTCTTCATGGGCGAGAAGATCCTCGTAGTATGCAATTTGCTTATGAAGCTCCTCAATTTGAATAGCAAGTTCGTCCCGAGCCAAACCCGTGAGGCGACGCAAACGCATCTGAAGGATTGCCTCGCCTTGAATGTCATCAATACCAAAACGCTCATTCATACGCGCCTTGGCCTCAGCATCATCATGTGAAGAGCGAATGATATGGACAATCTCGTCGATATTATCGACAGCAATAAGAAGGCCTTCGAGGATGTGAACACGTTTGCGAGCTTTATCCAAACGATAGGTTGTACGGCGAGTTACTACATCAATTTGATGCTTGATGTAGTAATGCAGCATTTCACGCAAAGAAAGCGTGCGAGGAACGCCATCTACCAGGGCAATATCTATGACACCAAAGTTTGCCTGCAGCTGAGTGCGCTTATACAGGTTGTTAAGAACAACCTGCGGAACGGCGCCCTGCTTTAGATCAAGTACGATGCGCATGCCCTTACGATTTGACTCATCACGCAGATCACTAATGCCTTCGATTTTTTTCTCGTTAACCGCTTGAGCGATTTTCTCTTGAAGAAGGCCTTTGTTTACCTGATAAGGAATCTCTGTAATGACTAAACGCTGACGCGAGCTCTTACCAATGTTTTCTACGTGAACCTTGGAGCGAATGGTAATAGAACCACGGCCAGTCTCATACGCCTCACGAATACCCTCGGTACCCATGATGATGCCGCCTGTTGGGAAGTCGGGACCAGGAAGCACCGTCATAAGCTCATCGAGCGTTGCATCAGGATTATCAATCATCATGTTGATAGCCGCAGCTACCTCACGCAGATTATGGGGAGGCACGTTTGTGGCCATACCAACTGCAATACCCGAAGAACCATTTACTAAAAGATTAGGGAAACGAGCAGGCAAAACCGCAGGCTCTGATAAAGACTCATCGTAGTTTGGTTGCGAATCCACGGTATTCTCGTTAAGGCCAGCGAGAAGTTCCATAGCGCCGCGCGTCAGACGAGACTCTGTATAACGCATCGCTGCTGCAGGGTCACCGTCAATAGAACCAAAGTTACCATGGCCGTCTACCAGAGGGAAACGCATGGAAAAGTCTTGCGCCATACGCACCATAGACTCATAAATTGCAGAATCGCCGTGAGGATGGTACTTACCCATTACTTCACCAACGGTCCATGCGGACTTCTTATGAGGCTTGTTAGGCGTAATGCCTGCCTCATTCATTGCATACAAAATACGGCGATGAACTGGCTTAAGTCCGTCACGAACATCAGGTAGTGCACGAGCAACAATAACGGACATGGAATACTCAAGGAACGATTGCTTCATTTCCTCGCCCATATCAGTTGGCTTAATAGCACCACCATGAATATCTTCTAAAGAAATACGAGTCCCTGCTTCATCAGAAATAGTACGAGAAAGACCAGCACCGCCACCAATGCCACCTTGCTCAGCAAGGGCATCAGCATCTATGAGGTCTTCATCAGACTCATTCAACTCATCAAGCTCGTCCGTAGTGGTTTCGTATTCGTCTTCTTCCTCATCAACAAAGTCGTTTTCTAACTCGTTGTCCATATCGACATCGTTGTCGAGGAAATCGTCGTGATTGTTTGTATCGTCTGCCACGATATACCTTTCTTAGATGTCTTAAATATCTAGGAAGCGCACGTCACGTGCGTGAGTTTGAATAAAGTCCTTGCGCTTCTCTACCTGTGTACCCATCAAGTCAGAAACCGCACGATCTGCCGCCATAGCATCATCAATAGTTACACGCAAAAGGATACGATTTTTAGGCTCCATAGTGGTACTCCATAGCTGCTCAGGGTCCATCTCACCCAAACCCTTATAGCGCTGAACCGTATATTTAGAAGAATCTTCAAACTGACGAGCCTCAAGAGCAAGCTCTTCATCTGTATAAATATACTTTCCGTTCTTGCGACCCTTAGGTTTGATTTGATAAAGAGGTGGCTGTGCAACATAAACATAGCCAGCATCAATCATGGGTTTCATATAGCGATAAAAGAAGGTAAGCAGCAAGATGCGGATATGTGCACCATCAACATCAGCATCGGTCATGATAACAATCTTATGATACCGCGCTTTTTCTATATTAAACTCTTTTCCTACCCCCGTACCAATTGCGGTGATAAGGGATTTGATAGTGTCAGAATCAAGTGCGCGATGCTCTTGAACACGCTCAACATTAAGGATTTTTCCGCGTAGAGGTAATACTGCCTGAATGGAACGATCACGTGCCATCTTGGCAGAACCACCTGCGGAGTCACCCTCGACGATAAACAATTCTGTCATAGCTGCATCTTTAACTGAACAGTCTGCCAATTTACCCGGCATAGAGGAACCTAATAACGGAGTTTTTCGCGTTGCCTGACGAGCTTTTTGCGCTGCTAAGCGACCCTTTGCTGCTTGAGCAGCTTTCTTACAAATTTCCTTTGCTTGGTTAGGATGCTCTTCTAGGTAATCTGCTAAACCATTTGCTACTACACGGTTGGTAAGGGTTCGCATATAAGAGCTACCCAACTTAGCTTTGGTTTGTCCTTCAAATTGAGGATCGGGCAGTTTAACGGAAATGACTGCTGTCATACCCTCACGAATGTCATCGCCTTGAAGCTCAGGATCTTTTGCCTTAAGAATACTGTTTTTCTTGGCGTAATCATTAATAACCTTAGTAAGGGCATTGCGGAAACCAGTAAGGTGCATACCGCCTTCCTCGGTAAAAATATCATTTGCAAAGGAGAGCGTACGCTCTGAAAAGCCCTTATTCCACTGTAAGGCAACCTCTACCTCACCCATTTGCGACGCAGGAGCACTAGAATCAGATTTACCTTCAATAAAAATGGGCTTAGAGAGGCCTGGTAGAATTTCTTTACCTTCATTGAGGAACTTAACAAAGTCTACAATGCCGCCAGCATAGCAATACTCAACCGTACGAGGTGTAAGCTCACGCTCATCTGTAAGCGTAATCTTAAGATTGCGATTAAGAAACGCTGTTTCTTGTAAACGATCGTTGAGCGTATCAAAGTTATATGTGGTTGTCTCAAAGATTTCTTCATCAGGCCAGAATGTAATAGTTGTACCAGTAACTTTAGTCTTGCCGACTTTAGTCATCTTCTTAGTGGTTTTGCCACGTGCAAACTCCATTTCGTAGATAAAACCGTCTCGTTTTACCTGCGCAATAAGACGTTTAGAAAGAGCATTTACAACAGAAACACCTACACCGTGAAGACCGCCGGATACCTTATAGGCAGTATTATCAAACTTACCACCTGCATGCAGAATAGTAAGAACAACCTCAAGCGTAGGGATTCTTTTTTTAGGATGCATGGCTACCGGAATACCACGACCATTATCTTCTACCGTAATAGAATTATCAGGATGTACGGTAACCTTAATCTTTTTACAGAAGCCTGCCATGGCCTCATCTACTGAGTTATCAACAATTTCCCATACTAGGTGATGGAGTCCCGATGCAGACGTGGTACCAATATACATACCAGGACGCTTACGAACTGCCTCAAGGCCTTCGAGAATTTGAATCTCTCCAGCGTCGTAGGAGTTCTCCTTCTTCGTTTGAGCTGCCACTGCCCGTCCCTTCTACAAAGACAAACTAAGTCTGATTGCTTAGATACTAAGTTGTATATAAGTAAACAAACACCTATCCAACTGATTGTTAATTTTACTATTTTTGTATGTATCTGCCTATACCTGTGTAAAAAAGCTTATTTTGAACACTTAAAAATGGCTCTGTGGCGCACGCAGACGTGTTTTAACGGTAGTTTACCTAACCTAATGAATCCTTACTCATTTGCCGTCTCATTGAAGAAATTATCGCGTCATAGACCTTTGTTTTTAGTGGTTCTGAAAGATGTTTTGTTAACTCATTTGCTTTATTTTTTTGTTCTTGCGTTACTTCTTGTAAGGGACCCTCAGGCGATAGTTGCTTTTTTTCACTATCGTCTGCTTTGTGGCGTTTCGGATACCTTGATAACTTAAATTGAATATCCGAAACTTCAAATCCAAAATGAGCTAAGCGGACTAAATAAATCTCTTTGTTAGTAGTAAAGTCCTGTAAAATACCAGGATTATCTATATAAACATACAGTATTGGCAAACGATTTTGAGCAGCCATATCTTTTAAAAATATGCCGCAGGTATGTGTTTGTTCAAATTTGCCGTTTGCTCCAAACCAAGCACGATATGCCTTTTGGGTATCAGACAACCCAACAGATAAATCTGTAGTAAGTAAGCCCACCATAAGCTCACCAGTAGTGACAATGTGATTCTGATCAGGATTTGTTATATCTGGATGTATTTTTGTATCACGACGTTTATACACCATAGGTAATCACCTGTGCTTGCTTTAATAAATCTGCCGAGAAGTACGACGTGTTTGTTGTAGTAATGACAGTTTGAATCCCTTGGGAAATAAATGACAACATAGCCTTGCGGCGGTTCTCATCTAACTCGCTCATAACGTCATCTAACAGCAGTAAGGGTTTCTCGCCAAGTAACTGCTGAGCAAGCTGCACCTCAGCCATTTTCCACGCGAGGATAATAGAGCGCTGTTGCCCTTGTGAACCATAGGTTCGAGCATCTATTCCATTAATACTAAAGAGAAGGTCATCTCTATGAGGGCCTAGCTGAGTTTGTTGGCGGCGAATATCATCCTCACGAGTCTGCTGGAGCGTATCATAAAATAGTTGTTGTACTTCTTCTCGGGATAGATGAGTAATATTGTTAGAGAGCGTACTTTGATAGGTACAATCCAACACTTCCCCACCAGAAATAGTTGCATAGGCTTCTTGAATATAAGGCACTAGTTGTTTAAACAAACTCACTCGATGTGTAAGGAGCGTTGCGCCACCTAAAGCAATAGACTCATCCCATGCAGTAAGTAACTGAGTATCTACAAAAACATCCTTAAGTAATGCATTACGCTGCTCAATTGTACGAAGATAGGTACGCAAAATTGTGTCATAACCCCTATGTGCTTGCGATCCAAAACTATCTAAAGCAGCGCGCCTATTACTTGCAGAGCCCTTAATAATGCTTAAATCATCAGGACAAAACAAAACTGACATGAGGGTGCCAAGAAGATCTTGAGCACGACAGGGTTTACCATTGCGTTTAAAGGTTTTTTTTGCCGCGGTAACCGTACACTCAACATCAACAACACGACCGTCTCCTTTAAGCTGAACTGCTGCACGGCCCTGGTCTTTTCCATGAAGAAGTAACTCAGACGCACGGGCATGCCTAAAAGAAGACCCCGTTGTAAGAAGTTGTAAGGCCTCTATTGTATTGGTCTTACCCGTAGCATTTTGACCAATAAGAATAGTGGTGCCTTCACCCAGGATAACAGTTCTATCCTGGGCATTTCTAAAATTGATAAGTGAAAGTTCGTGAGCTACTAGCGACACAAAACTACATCCTTACCGGCATAAGCAAATACAAGTAGTTAATCTTGCCCCAGGTCTTAAAAACAGCAGGTCTCATTGCGTCTTGTAATTCAAGCGTAAGCTGAGCATCAGAGCCTGCAGCAGAAACACAATCTTCTACATAACGATAATTAAGAGCAATTGATAAAGAACTACCCTCTGCTTCTACTGGTAGCGTTTCAGATGCCTCGCCCATATCGGGAGAAGTAGTAGAAAGCTTAATGCTTGCATCATCCGTATTTACATCCATACAAACCTTAGGATTATTAGCAGAAATAGTGCTCACACGACGAAGCGCACCAGAAAGCTCAGATGACATAAGCTTTACACTTGTCTGATTTGAAGCAGGTAATAATTGCTTATAGTTAGGGAAGTTGCCTTCAATACGACGGGATACATAGGTGGTATCTCCAAATACAAAAACAACCTGGCTGTCCGTACTACCAATTAAGATAATCTCACTCTCTGATGGAATCGTAAGGACATCATGAAAAACAGTACCAGGAATAATCATTTCAAAACCGTCATTAAGCGCTGAGGTTTCTACGTTCGTATCACACACGGCCAAACGGAAAGAGTCGGTAGCAACTAAACGAATAACATTATTCTCAACCGTCATAAGGACGCCAGACAACACAGGACGAGAAGTATCTTTTGAAGTTACACGATAAACCTTATCTACCATAGTAGAGAGTAAGGTAGCAGGAAGCTCTACAGATCGTTCTAATACAAACTCAGGAAACTCTGGGAAGTCTACAGGATTAAGAACAATTAAGTTAAAGGTAGAAGAACCACAGGTAATCACACAAGATGAACTTGTTGCATTAAAATGTACCGAACCACCATCAAGATTTTTTACAATATTAAGTAGTGTTTTGCCAGATAAAACGGTCTGTCCAGGGGCATCTATCTGAGCAGGAATCTTACAGCGGATGGAAATAGCAAGGTCAGTAGACTGTAGCTCTAACATACCATCTACAGCATTGATATGAATTCCAGTAAGAATAGGTAGAGTAGCATTAGAGCTCATACCCTTACTTACAATAGAAAGTGCCTTTGCCAAAGAAGACTGACTTACCGAGAAAATCATGAATCCGCTCCTTCTATTTTGTATATAGTATAGATATATACATAAAGAACTTAGTAATAATAAGGCTTGTAGAAACGTTTAAATCTCAATCTTTTTGCTGGTAAATGCCTAAAAGATTGGGTAGTACCTATCAAAAATCTTTCTACACTCCTTACGATTCTTACATTGTAGAAAACTCATCTTACAAAAACCAAACACTTACTAACACGGCTTTAAAACCTTTTAAGAGCTTTTAAACACCCTTATTTTAGTCGTTTAGAATTATGTCTTTAAGCTGCATGACTCTATCGTATAAAACTCGCGATTCTTTAATGGCTTTTTCTGTCTCACTTACACTGTAATAAATAGTGGCATGCTTACGTCCGCCTACATGTTTTCCAATTTGTTCTAAGGTGTTATCTGTCATTTCACGCGCAAGATAACAGGCAATCTGCCGCGGTAACATAATTTCTTTTTTACGTGTTTGACCAACAATATCAGAATGAGATACATGATACGCATCTTCGACAACTTTTAAGATTTGATCAATAGTAACCACGCGTTGTGATGTACCAAACTTCTGAGTAGCGAGCTTAATAATGTCTTCTCGTTCAAGTGTTTTACCTGCACGTTCACACTTAGTTGCTTCTAAAAGGCAACTTTGACAGAAGCTTTCAATGACACGAATATTAGTGCCTGCACGGTCTGCCATAAGGTGGAGGTTTTCTTCTGAAATAGTTCCCTCAAAACCCATGAGCTTCTCGCGCTCGGCATCTTCTTTGGCGCGCTTATAAAAGTTCTTAATAAGAGCTAATTTAAGGTCATAGTCTGGGGTTTGAATAGGACAGGCAAAGCCAGAATCCAAACGAGAAATAATACGTTCATCAAAGTCTTGATTACCCAAACCCAACTCTGCAGGTGATTTATCTGCAGCAAGCACTATTTGCTTACCGTGATCTACAAGGTAGTTAAACAAGTCAAAGAAGAAACCAACACTACCAGGCCCTTTAAGGAACTGGATGTCATCGATGATGAGAATATCAATGTCACGGTAGTTTCTACGAAACGCCTCTTTTACCTCTGCTGACGTATCGCTCATCGCGGTGACATATTCACTAATAAAATCATGACTTACGCGGTAGACACAAAGTTTATTAATTTTATTTTGTATGATGTAGTTTTGGATAGCTTTAAGAAGGTGTGTTTTTCCCAATCCACTTCGTCCGTAAATAAAAAGAGGATTGTAGTTTTTAACACCATCTGCCACTTGTTTAGCTGCCTGCAATGCCAGCATGTTCTCTTCACCTTCAACAAAGCGATCAAAGGTGAGTTTAGAATCATTTTCTGTTACTTCTGCAATCAACGGATTTGCTGCACGACGTTGTTCAATGCTCGGTATTTGTGAAACCACTTGGGGTACAGCTTGTTGAACTACACCTCCACTACCTGCATGGTAGTGTGGTTGTAAAGAATCAGTTTGATTTTGGGTGGTCATACTTTGGGTAGCTTGTTGCGGTAATAAGCCATTATTAAAAGTATCTTGATGAGACAACACTTGTAATTCTGTTTGAGAAATAACAGAAGAGGTTTTCATCTGAGGCTTTGCGTTCAGGTTGATTTCTACTGCAAATGCAATGGGCTCAAAGGCTACTTGCTCCAAGCATTTCTCGATAAGTGGAGTAAGTTTTTCAATTTGGAGTTTCATAAAACGCGATGGCGCGAGTACAGAAATAGAGTCACCTGTAAACGAGCAGGGTTCGCACTTTTCTAACATGGCTCGCTTAGATGCTCCAAGCTCTTCCATGTTTGTTGCTAAATCAAGTACATCACTCCACAGTGCCTGTGCATAGGAATCTACTGTGTTTTCCATTACCCCACCAACCGTCGTTTAGGATTGTAGAAAACTCATTATATGAGACTATGCGAATAATGTCGAAAACTCTTTATTGCGTTGTTTACTGTTTGATAAGTGAATGTATATATGTCTTACCAAGGGCAGTTAGTTGGCGCTTTTGTCCAGTTTTATGTGTGAGACCAAGCGTGTCCAAGAGCTTAAGTTCACGCGACCAAGTTGGTTGAGATCCACCAAAACGCTCTGCAAGTTCTTTGCCGCCAACTTCTGATTTGGATAAGAAAAGCGTCAAAATCTGTTCTCCACGTGCACTAAGACTTATGTTAGTGGACGATGTCTCTGTAGTGGTATCTGTTGCTGTTTTAGCGGGGTCTGAAGTTATTTGTACAAACACCCCTGCCCCTGTAGCTCCACCTGCCTGATTTTGAATATCTCCAGGTAGGTTTGGTATAGAAGCGGGCTGACAAGAAACGCGTGGGGTAATAGGCAAAGACTCCTCCCCTGCAGGACGCGTAGAAATTGTCACAATAGTGCCAGAGGAGATGTTGTCTTGGATAGATAATGAACCACCTTTATCCATCATATATTGTTGTGCAATAGGCAACCCAGAACCAACACCACGAATATAGTGCTTCATGGAATCTGTGGCAGATGTGGTACCAAATTGAAGTGCTTTGTCCTTCTCTTTAATACCAGGGCCCTGATCACAAAAACGGATGGTATTGCCATTATCCAAAATAGTAATGGTAGGCTCAATAAAGGCTGCGTGAATATAGTTCTCTACAATCTCACGAATGATAGTAAACGGAATAGTTCCGCCTTGCTCGTGTGAGAGCTTTGTAACGGTTTCTGTAAGCGATGAAAGAAAATCACGAATATTGGTTGGTTCTAACACGACAACACGGGGTGTAACTGCAGGATCATCATAGATAGCAATACGTGCTGGATAGGAAACTACACTATCTTCTGCAAGTGAATTATGAGGTTTTTTGGCTTCTTCCTCTACAAAAGGAAAGAAATCCCGTGCCATGTATGACTCCTTTATCAACAAACTTTCGGCCGTTGTTGAAAGTTTCAAAAAATAACTTTCACGTTGAAGAAAAGTTTTCAACACTCGATAAAAACTTGTCGATAAATGCGTGAAAGTACATGAAATCTCATGAAAGATAATAGCAGTTACTAGATAAGTATTCATGTGTAAGTAAAGTTTCTTTTCGTATTAATGAAATTTCATGATAGAGTGTGACTGAAGATTTACATAAATCATGAAATTAGTGGGAACATTGACAGAAAGTAGTGGTATTCCCTACAATTTCAAGGCTTGACAGAAAAACTCATTAACCTGTAATCCAGGAGGAATAAAAAATGAAGCGTACTTATCAGCCAAATAAGCGCCGCCGCGCTAAGACTCATGGTTTCCGTGCTCGTATGGCCACTAAGGCGGGTCGTGACGTTTTGTCTCGTCGTCGTGCTAAGGGTCGTAAGCGCCTCACTGTTTAAGGCATCTTATGGAGACCATCAAATCCAAACAGGAATTTGAGCGGGTCTTCGCCAATGGTAAGCGTGCATCACATTCACTCGTACGCATTACATTTGTTAAAGAAGATCAAAGCGCTCCAACAAAAATTGCATTCGTAGCCGCTAAAAGACTAGGCAATGCAGTTTTTCGTAATCGTTGTAAGCGCGTTCTCCGAGAGGCCGCCCGCAGGAGTGATATTCCTCGGGACGGTCTTTCTGTGATTTTCTTTGCAACGCACAAAACAGCTACTGCGTCTCCCCGTGAGCTTGATGAGGCACTTACCTGTCTTTATAAGAGATTTTAAGAGTTAGGGAGGTAAAGCAATGGCGAGCAGAGCAGCACGAGCTGCCATTACTATCGTCAAGTTTTACCAAAAATGGATATCTCCGGTATTGCCGGATTCGTGTATCTACTCCCCCACGTGTTCTCAGTATGCAGTTGAAGCATTACAGAAGTATGGCTTTATAAAAGGCTCGTGGCTGGCTCTTAAAAGGATATTGCGCTGCCATCCATTTCATAAAGGTGGATATGATCCTGTTCCTTAATAACCTACACGTGCGGAGGAAACATGTGGGATTGGTTTATTAGCTTTTTATATCAAATATTAGCCTTCTTAGCTGGGCTTGTAGGCGACTGGGGTCTTGCAATTATTGTATTGACTTTTATCATTCGTCTCATTCTTACTCCACTCACTTTAGGTTCCACGAAGTCTTCTGCGCGCATGCAGGCACTTCAGCCAAAAATGAAGGAGATTCAGGAGCGTTACGCAGACAATCCTCAGCGTATGAACGAGGAAATGCAAAAGTTTTACTCAGAAAATAAGTTTAATCCATTAGGTGGTTGCTTACCGCTACTTTTGCAAATGCCCGTCTTTTTTGCGCTGTTTTCCGTGCTTCGTGATAGTCTTCCTGTAGAAGCACACTTCTTTGGCATTTTAGATTCCCTATCTCAGTCTGTAGCTGGTGCACTTGCTTCTGGCGGTATTGCAGGAGCATGGGTATTTATCGTTCTTGATATTGCTTTTGGTCTTTTAACGTTTCTCCCCATGTATTTAAACTCTGCAAACTCTTCTGCAGAACAGCGTTCTCAAACCTTGATTATGGGTGTTGTTATGGCAGCCATGATGGTGTGGTTTGGTTGGAACGTGCCCGTTGGTGTTTTGCTGTATTACGATACATCTGCAGCTTGGGGTGTTATTCAACAACTCTTTATTACCAATAAGGTTATGGAGAGTGTTCGTCAAAAAGAAGCTGCTCGCGTTGCTAATCAGGTAGTAGTAGACGTTGTACGCAAAGAAAAGAAAGCTCGACCTCATAAGAAGAACTAGTTGCTTCTTTAGTTCAGATTAATTTAAGGAAGTAATTGAAGGAGAAAAGCATGGCTGATGAACTCAGCACAGATGTGATAGAAACAAGTCTTGATGGTCTTTTGGCAACCCATGAGGCTGGCGAGAAGTTTTCTGATGCTCAACTTGATACCATTGCGGATTTTGCTATTAGTTGCGTCCGTGAGCTCCTCTCTTTCTTTGGTGAGAATAGCTGCGTTATTGATGAGTATGAGGGTGATGAAGGCGAACTCATTCTTGATGTGAATGGTGGTAACCTCGCCGTACTTATTGGACGTCATGGTCGTGTACTCGATTCATTTCAGATGATTGTTTCTTCTTTAGTAAATAGGATGCTTGGTTTCCACTTCCCTGTTGTTGTAGATATTGAGGGATATAAGAACCGTCGTAAACAAAAGATTGAAAGCATCGCGCTTTCTGCTGCAGCTCGTGCAAAGTCTCGTGGTCGTGTCCGCCTAAAGCCAATGAATGCGTACGAGCGTCGCTTAGTACATCTTGCGTTAATTAATGATACTGAGATTATTACTCACTCTGAAGGAGAAGACCCTGAGCGCTGTGTTGTTATTACAGCTGTACGCTCTGACTAATATTTCTATCTTTTACAAGGTATTATTAAGAGGATGAGATTTTCTCATCCTCTTTTTTATGCCAAAATCTTGTGATGCATGGAGTTTTGTCAGGAGATAACATGTTTTTAGAAAGTAATTCTACTCGTAAACAGTTAAGGGATGAAGCAAAGTATTTTAATATTGAGCTCTCCCCTATACAAGAAGATTTACTTCTAAAACATTTAGAGCTTTTAATAGAAAAGAATAAGGTCCTAAATCTAACACGTATCACAGATACAGAGTTAGCAGTGCGTCTACACAGTATTGATTCTTTACTTGTCTATAAAAGCGCTTCTTCTGAAGAGTTTTTTAATTTCTTAGATATTGGTACGGGAGGAGGATTTCCTGGCATTGCTCTTGCCGTAATGTCTAATGCAAACGGTGTCTTATTAGATTCCGTAGCTAAAAAGGTACTTGCAGTCTCTGAGTTTCTTTGTCAGCTTGGTTTATCTAATCGAATTAGTACTTCCTCCGAACGTGCTGAAATCTACGCTCTAAATCATAAAGGCGAGTTTGATTTAATTACTGCTCGCGCTGTAGCCCCTTTAGCTTCTTTGGTTGAATATGCTGCACCCCTAGTAGCTCTTAACGGTAGGTTTATAACTACAAAAGCTCAAATTACTAATGAAGAATTAGAATCAGGTATAAAAGCAGCTAAAATCTGTGGTCTTAAATATGTTTCACGTGAAACATATGAATTGCCAAAGGACAGTGGGCATCGGGAAATAATTGTATTTAGAAAGATAAAAGAACCTTCTATTGTTTTACCCCGCTCAAACGGAATGGCGAAGAATAAGCCATTAGCTTAGTTGTAAATAGTTGTTGTAATTCTGTTTGTATACATGAGTTAAATGTGTATGCGAGTAATTCCGCTCAAAAAGCTAATGTTTCACGTGAAACATTAGAACTTCCCTGCTATTCTTTTATCAATCGATAAAAAAGGAGCTTAAATGGACTATAGAGATGTTAGTAAGTACAAAGAAGATGACGAACCAAAAGTTATCGCAATAATTAATCAAAAAGGTGGCGTAGGAAAATCTACAACGGCCGTAAATCTATCCTCTGCTCTTGGGGAACTAAAACGAAAGGTTTTAGTTATTGACCTTGATCCACAAGGAAATACAACAAGTGGTTATGGTATTGATAAAGAAGAATTAGAAACAGATGTGTACGATGTTCTGTTAAACGATGTTGATATAACAGAAAACATCATCCAAACAATGGAACCACATGTTTTTGTGTTGCCTGCAACAATTCAATTAGCAGGCGCAGAAATCGATTTAGTGGGTATTGAAAAACGCGAATATGTTTTAAAAAATGTAATTAACTCTATTAAAGATGAGTTCGATTACGTATTTATTGATTGCCCTCCCTCACTTGGATTATTAACAATTAATGCTTTTGTTGCAGCAGACAGTTTAATAATCCCTATTCAGTGTGAATATTATGCACTTGAGGGGCTTTCAAAGCTATTAGAATCAATGGAAATGGTTCAAAACAAGCTTAATCCTGATTTAGAAGTGTTTGGCGTATTAATGACTATGTATGACAGTCGCACAACACTATCAAATCAAGTGGTAGAGGAAGTACGTACGTATTTTAAAAACAAAGTGTTTAAGACAGTAATTCCTCGCAGTGTAAAAATTGCAGAGGCGCCAAGCCATGGATTACCAATAAATAGATATTCTCGTTTAAATAAAGGCTGTCTCGCATACTCAAAGCTTGCAAAGGAAGTGACAAGACGTGGCTAAATCAGGACTTGGAAAGGGGCTAGGTTCCCTTATTAGTGAAGCTAATCATGAGGTTAGTGCGATTAAAGCAGATTCAAAGCTTCCTCTGAGCTCTATTAGACCAAACCCAAATCAACCTCGTAAGGTATTTGAGCCAGAAGCGCTTGCAGAGCTAGCAAACTCTATTGAGCAAAATGGTATTTTACAACCAATTCTTGTACGAAAAAAAGGCGTAAAGTATGAGATTGTTGCTGGTGAGCGTAGATATCAAGCGGCAAAACTTGCAAAGCTCAAAGACGTTCCTGTAATCATTAGGGAAGTATCTGATGAAGAGATACTACAGCTGGCACTCATTGAGAATCTGCAACGTTCCAACTTAAATCCAATTGAAGAGGCACAAGGATATAAGCAGCTCATTAAAAAGAATAAAATGACACAAGAGGAGCTTGCAAAGGTTCTTTCTAAATCAAGATCAACGATTACAAACACACTTAGATTACTCGACCTTCCTAAGAGTGTTCAAACTTATATGCTTGATGGAAGTTTAAGTGCCGGTCATGCTCGTGCAATCCTTGCGGTGCCTACAGAAGAGGGTAGAGAAAAACTTGCACAAAAGGTTGTGGAAGATCATTTATCGGTGAGACAGACAGAATCTCTCGCTCCATTATTTTCTGGCGAAAGGAGCGAAGCAAAACCGCGCCAGGCTACTCCGCAATCATTTAAACGCGCAGCACGTCAGTTACGTTTAGCTCTTGACACCAATGTTCGTGTTAAACAAGTGCGAGGGAAAAATAAAATTGAAATTGAATTCAAGGATGAGGATGATCTTATAAGAATCCTTGATTCATTTAAGAGTGATAGGTAATGAAGCGCTTATATGGAATAGTAAAAATAGCAATTGGTTCTGCGATAGTTGCTTCAACTACATACTTCCTTATTTTGACTAAAGAAAATAGGGAAGAGGTAAACGACGCACTTAAAAAATCGATTAAGACTATTGTGCATACGAAGGACACTATTGCACAGGCTGTTAAGAAAAATGAACAAGAGCTTGACCAGTCACTTGAGCTTCTTCAAGACTCAGTAAGGCAGCAGTGGGATAATCTAGCGTAATAGCGCCACAACAAAGAAAAATATCCTATACAGAACATATGTTCTGTATAGGATATTTGTATAAAATTAAAAGAGCACGCAGGAAGAGTTAGTTGAGTACTTGCTGTTTGAGTTGACCACATGCAGCAGCAATATCATTGCCGCGCGAGTTACGTATGGTGCATTCAACACCAACCTGAGCAAGTTTACGCACAAATAGTTGTGCTCGTGCATCTGTAGAGGGTTTAAATGGGGAGCCAGGGACCTCATTGAGCATGATTACGTTAACATGAGCCATAGTATCACTTGCAAAATCACAAAGTGCTGCAAGCTCATCGTCTGTATCGTTAACGCCACCAATAAGTGCATATTCGTAAGATGGTCTTCGGCCAGTCTTCTCTACATACTCCTGCATGACATCCCAAAGACGTAATAAGGTAAAGCGTTTAACGCCAGGCATAATCATGTCACGTGTTTTTTGTACAGCTGAGTGAAGAGAAACAGCAAGAGTAAATTGCTCAGGCTCAGTTGCAAACTTATGAATCATGGGAATAATGCCACAGGTAGACACGGTAAGGTGTCGTGCGCCAATGCCAAGTCCCTCTGGGGAGTTGAACAAGCGTAAGGCTTTCATGGTCTCTTTATAATTGGCAAACGGTTCACCCTGACCCATTAATACAACGCTTGTAGCGCGCGTACCAAAGTCTTTTGCAACGTGAACAACCTGATCATACATTTCTGCTGCAGAAAGAGAACGATTCAGACCAGCAGCACCAGTTGCACAGAAGGCACACGCCATGCCACAACCTGCCTGTGTAGACACACAAACAGAAAGTTTATTACGGGTTGGCATACCAACACATTCAACTGAGGCACCGTCTGCAAACTTTAGAAGGTATTTACGGCTGCCATCTTTGGATACTTGCCGTGCAATCTCATCAGTGCCGCCAATTACAAACATTTGAGTAAGTTGTTCTCGTAAAGAAGCAGGTAGATTACTCATCTCGTCAAAAGATGTAACATGCTTAGTCCACAACCAGTCCGCAATTTGCTGAGCACGAAACTTAGGTTGTCCCATACTAAGCACCATGCGCGTGAGCTCGTCGGGCGACAGCGAGCGTATGGCAGTACGCGTAGAGACAGCCTGTGTAGAAGTGGCTAAAAACTCTGCGTCTTCTGTATTCATATTTAAACCTTATCTATGAGTTACGTTTACAGCCCAGAGTGGAGTATCCTCATACAAAGAACTGTCATACAAAGTCTAACGTACATTTACGTTCTTGATGAGGAGTTTCACAATGGCCAACATTGATGTCACAACCTGCAAAGTTGCACTTATTTCTGGTGGTTGGTCTGACGAGCGCGAAATTGCACTAGCAAGTGGACGTGCATGTGAGAAGGCATTACACCAAGCAGGTTTTGAGCGCGTTGATTTTATCGACATTGCCGAGAAGGGCGCGGTATCTAAGCTTGAAAATGGTAACTACGATGTAGCCTTCATCGCAATGCATGGTCTGTACGGTGAAGATGGCTGCATTCAGGGCTTGTGTGAGATTCTTCATGTGCCCTATACCTTCTCTGGTGTTCTGGCATCGGCAATGGGAACTGAGAAGCAAATTACAAAAACGCTATACAAAGCAGCTGGTATTCCTACGCCTCATGGGTATGAAATTACAAAAGACCAGAAGATTGATGAGCAGTATGCACAAAAACTTGTGGATGAGTTAGGTCTGCCAATCTTTGTAAAGCCTGCTACTAACGGATCAAGCTATGGAGTTTCACGTGTAACATCTGCTGAAGCGCTTCCTGGAGCAGTTAAGCTTGCGTGTGCAGGTGGCGATAATGCTCTGATTGAGAAGTGCGTTGTAGGAACAGAAATTACCGTACCTGTTATTGGCAATGATGAGCCACAGGCATTACCAATAGTAGAAATTGTTACGGGCGCAGAGTTCTACGATCTTAAAGTCAAATATGAGCCCTCTTCCTTGCATCATGTTATTCCAGCAAGACTTTCCGAGAAGGCCTATAAGCTAGCACAGCAGTATGCGTGTGAAGCGCATAAGATTTTGGGCTGTAGGGGAGCGTCACGTAGTGACTTTATTGTTACTGCTGATGATGAACCTGTCTTGCTCGAGACAAACATGATTCCTGGCATGACTGAGACTTCACTTCTTCCTGACTCTGCACGTCATGCTGGAATTGAGTTTCCTGAACTTTGCCGCAAGTTTATTGAGTTTGCGCTCGAGTGCGCATAGGCGGTTATATGGTACAAACAACGAGTTCCGCATTGGTCGAGCAGTTTCTACTGCCCGATACGCCTGTTGCTGTTGCGCAGCTTTATGGTGGTCTTCGAGAGCAAGCAGACCAACAAGATTTTGGTTTGCTGGTGGACGATGTTGTCGTCTTAGACACCGAGACCACAGGCCTATCGTTTAAAAAATGTGAACTCATAGAGATTGCAGCAGCACGTATTGAGGGTGGTCAGATTTCTGACACCTTTCAAACCTTTGTGCACCCGCACGCTCCAATTCCTGAAGAGATTACTAAGCTTACGCGCATTTCTAACGTTGATGTAGTGGACGCCCCCTCTGCAGAAGATGCGGTAGCAGCTTTGGCGAAGTTTGTTGGCGGCATGCCCGTTCTTGCACATAATGCTACGTTTGACCGAACGTTTATAGAAAAGGTCAAGGGCGGCAAACTAGTTAGTGATACGTGGATTGACACGCTTGCTTTAAGTCGTATTGCTTTGCCTCGCTTGTCTTCTCATAAGCTTGCAGATCTGGCGAGTATTTTTGGTTGCGCAGCGGTGTCACATCGTGCAATTGATGATGTAGTTGCCCTGGCTGGCGTTTGGCCTGTTATGTTATGTGGTCTTCTTAACTTAGGGCCGGGATTGCTACGAACGTTAGCAGATATGCACGAGGATATAAGCTGGCAATTTAGGCCTATCTTTAGCTACTTGGCACGTATGCAGCCCGAGAAACCCTTTGCGCTTGAGCATATTCGTCGTGAACTTTTGCTCGATGATGTGCCTGCGCGTAGGGATGCTGCAGCGTTTGATCAACCTATCAATCCCATTACAGCCAATCAGATTAATGAGGCATTTAGTTTGTCTGGTTGCGTTTCTCGCATGTATGATGCATTTGAGCTGCGTCCCGAACAGCTCCAAATGGCACAAGAAGTAAGGGCAGCTCAGGCGTCAGAGGAATCACGTTCAATAGAGGCGGGTACAGGCGTTGGTAAATCCATGGCATATTTATTGCCAAGCATTATGTATGCGCAACAAAACAACGTTACTGTGGGTGTTGCTACAAAAACAAATGCCTTAACAGACCAGCTGGTTGCCCATGAATTGCCTGCTTTAAACGATGTGCTCGAACAAGGAGTTCGTTATTTTGCGCTTAAAGGATACGAGCACTATCCCTGCTTGAGAAAAACCTTGCAAGCAACGTATACACATTTACCTGTTCAAGATGTGGATACAAGCATGCGCTCGCAGGCGACCATCGCTCAAGATCAACTAACTGCTCTTGCGGTAACCTTAGCGTATGCCTGCCAGTCACCCTCAGGGGATTTAGATGCATTAGGCATTAAGTGGCGCAGTGTTCCACGCTCTTTGCTCACTACAACATCTGAAGAATGTGTTCGTGGTAGATGTCCGTTCTTTCCGCAGCTTTGTTTTGTACACGGTGCACGTCGTAGAGCAGCCTCTGCAGATGTTGTGGTCACTAATCACTCACTGCTGTTGCGCAATGTGGCAGCAGAAGGAAATATCTTGCCTCCTATTCGTCACTGGATTATTGATGAGGCTCATTCGTTAGAAGACGAAGCTCGGCGTCAGTGGGCGGTGGAGGTTTCTGCACATGCAGCACGCGCGGCATTTGAAAGCCTTGGTGGCGCTCACACCGGTGCTATTCATGAATTATTGGTTCAAGCAGCAGGTATAGAAGGGTCTACGCTGGTAAGCTCCTTATTAACCAAGGCTGCTACCGCATGCACGCGCGCATCTATTGCAATAAGCGAGCTTTTCTCGACCGTGGCAGACTTTTGTAAAGAACACAATCATTCGCGCGCCTATGACACGCAAACCATTTGGATTAGTCAGCAGCTTCGCACAAGCGATGCCTGGCAAGCGGTTATGGAGGCAGCCGAGCCCGCTATCCACGCGCTGGATGAAGCAGCTAAATTGATTCTTGAGGCGCAGAAAAAAATTGATGAGACAATCCAAAAGCCGCAGACTGAGCTTTCCAGTGAGGTGCGCAACCTTGCGGAACTTCTTGATGGGCTAAAGCTTATTATTTCTGGCGAAGATCAGAGCTATGTGTATTCTGCTCGCATAACTCGTGGTCGAGGTGGCCTTACGAGTGAAGCGCTTTTGGCTGAGAAGCTCGATATTGGTACTGAGCTGGCACAAAAGTGGCTGCCCGAGACCATAAGTACCATTTTTACGTCGGCAACCATTGCAATAGGCAATGATTTTACTCACTTTAATCATTCGGTGGGTGTGGATAGTTTGTCAGATGGTGCGCATAAAGATGTGCGTTTAAGTTCAAGTTTTGACTACGACAATAATATGCGTGTTCTTATTGCGCGAGACGTGCCACAGCCAAACGACCCAAGGTATCTAGAGGAGCTCGAGGACCTTCTGTTTGACGTGCATTGCGCTATGGGCGGTTCGGTGCTTACTTTGTTTACAAACCGTCGTGAGATGGAGCGTGTATACGAAGGTCTCCAGCCGCGCCTTGCAGGTAAAGGCCTCGACCTTGTTATGCAAGAGCGAAACAGTGCGCCAAAACAGCTGCGTACTACGTTTTTGTCTCAAACCTCTTTGTCGCTCTTTGCACTTAAGGCATTTTGGGAGGGTTTTGATGCAAGTGGAGATACCTTGCGTTGCGTGGTTATTCCTAAGCTACCGTTTGCAAACCCCAATGACCCTCTTTCCAAAGAACGTGAGGTTAGAGAAGAGCGTTCCTGGTGGAAGCATTCGCTACCAGAGGCGATTATCTCGGTAAAGCAGGCTGCAGGACGACTGATTCGCAGCTCAACAGATGTGGGTGTGTTGGTGTTGGCAGACTCTCGCCTTGTAACTAAAGGTTATGGCAAGCAGTTCTTAACAAGTCTGCCCACCTCAAGCTGCACGGCGCTTGAAGCGTCAAACATTGGTCGCTACATTGAGCTGTGGCGTGATTCACAAAAGTAACCGTACTTGGCTTTGCGAGTCGCATCATCCTTGCGGCTACTGCTGTTGCTACTGCTGTTGCCGCTGCTTGAGTTGCTTGGCAAGAAGGTCTTGGGCATAGTCCGAGACCTTCTTTGCGAGGTTTGGGTCTTTAATTTTGACGCGTCTGCCGCAGGCAGCAAGATGCCGAATGAGCCAAGGAGAACCATAGTTGGGAATGACAAGCTCCACGCTTGTATCGTCATGCTGCGTACGCTGAATTGGATGCCAAGGATAGAGCTCTTCGAGCCGGGGGTCTAACAGCGTAATAGTTGTTGTTGCGACGGCCTGCTCGTTGTTTTTCTTGTGCGCCGCCAGTTTCTTATACAGCACTTGCTTAGTCAAGCTGCTCTTATTTTTGCCCTGCTCATTCTGACCCTGCGGGTACACTGGAGCTTTGTGCTGAAGATTACTGATTCGATCAAGCCTAAACGTTCGGAACTGATCGCTTGCAAACTCATACGCCTCCAGATACGCAAAACCGTCCTGCACATATACGGTATAGGGGAATACCAGGCGATTCTTTGTTGTATTACTGTGCTGAGAGGCATAAGTAAACGCAAGGCAGTAGTCACTCATAAGCGCTTTAATGCAGCCGAGAAGAACGTCGGAGTTTGTAAGCGTATGAGCACTAGCAACGGTCCGAGCAATTTCTTGGGCGTTTGTTGTGGGTTGCGCATAGCTGTGTTGAATAAGCTGGTAAAGAGGGGAGGCGTCATCAAAGCCGCTTGTCTGTAGCGCCGCAAGCAAGGCAATTGATTCTGCTTTTGTAAGACGTAACGGCTTTACGGGAGTGTGGGAAGAGATAAGTTCAAGCTCGTCGTCATTCTCGCCACATGCGAGGGGGAGGTATGAAGTCTCATCACCTGCCACGTCCACAAGCATGTCCATGAGCCGCTGTGCTTCGTCATACGAGATGCCAAGCTTGTTGGCAACGCCTTGTGTTTGAATTGGCTCATGAGATTGGCTGAGTGCACCAAGCAAAACGGTGAGCTGTTTGATGGTTGTTTGTCCGCCTTTACGGCCGCGCATTGATTTAGAGCTCATTATGCGAAGCCTCCTTAAGCAGGGTTATATAGGCATCTACCAGCGTATCTGGAGAAGTGGGCGTAAACGCGTTTGCAAGAGCCCAGCGTGCTGCCTCGTGAAGGTAGTTCGGATTAATAGATAGAACAAGTTCATTAAGCTGCTGGTTATATGTGGCGGAAGTCTTGTCCAGTTGTTGTGCCAAAGTAGTCTGCTCTGATGTGGAAGGGACAAAAAACACCGCTTTTACTTGCTCTTCTCCGTATTGGAAGGGAAGTTTGAGGTAGTCTTTTACAGAAAAGCTCGCCGGAATAGTGTAGTGCGTAGAAAGAGGCACCACGCTTTGCAGACGATCTTCTCTAAAGATGCGAATATCGTTGAAGTTAGGGGTGTCGGAAGAGAAGGACGCTCCAACAAAGTAAGAAATACCACGAGAGGAAAACAAGCCCAAAAGCGCCAGCTTGCGTGTGCTGTGGGCGCCCGCTGCGTTACGGTATTCAATGCAACAGCCACAGTGGTTTACAAAGCACGCATGCAGTTTGGCAATCATTGGTGATGGGGCCGTTGTGTTATGGAAGCTTGTGGTGCTTGTTGCAAGAGCAGTTGCGGTATCCAGGGTAAACACTCGATGGATTTTAGCCAGCGCCATACGCAGGTCTTCTCGATAAGGGAAGTCGGGTTGATGTAAATACGGTGCACAAATTGATTGAATAGCCATGGCGTCGTCATGCGTTAAGGCAGAGTCATCGGCAAACGTGGCTTTCTTGTCCAACATATACACATCACCAAGCGAGGCATCGCGTACAGAAATGATGGAAATGCCACATTCTGCCAGGTAGCTTCGGTCTCGTTTAAAGGCCTTCTCGGCAGCAGCTTTGGAAAGATGTGTATACAGCGCTGCGGTAACTTCTGTGAGCGAAAGGGGAGCAGAGGCGCTCATAAACAGCACTGCTAGAGAAGTAACACGCTCTGCCATTTGCTCATTTTTAGACAACGGTGTCCCAAAATCATCTTCTGCAAACACCTTTGTTTGTTCGCTCACGAACCCTCCTCATACGCGCATCGATTTTCTATACTGTTATATCCTTGATAGTATTAAATAATTCATACCAGTATTGTTGGCAGTACAATTAAGAGAGCAGAGCAAAAAAGAGCGGAGCTTGTTGCATGAGCAATCATACATCGCGTCACATGGCACCATCCACTGACACGCCGTCTAAAAACTCAAGTACCAAGACCGCCGCTATGAACAGTTCTTCTGACCATACCACTGCTTCTCATACTGTTGCCACTACTCCTACACCACGCCGCGATCAAAAGAAGATACCGCTTGCCATAAAGATTGGCGCAAGTCTTATTGCCGTATTAATTCTTGGCAGTGCTGGTTACTTAATTTGGCGTCATTTAACAGGTGCAGCTCAGGCAAAAGAGCAAATTTCTGCAGCTATTGCCTCTGTTTCAGAAAATGATGCTGCCATTGTTCCGCTTAACAATACCATTACATCTGACTTGGGCACCAAAACAAGTGAGGAACTTACTAAGATTAACGATGCAGCAAAAAAGAGCATCTCTTCCTTGGACGAAGCTCAAACCCATGTAAATAATGCGCGGTCACTGGATGAGTTTATGACCGATGATGAGCGTGCCGTTGTTCAAGCATTGCAGGATTCCATCGACCAGCGCCATAAGCTCATTGAAGCCGGTGCCGAGGTTCTTACCGTGGACATTGGAGCCCTCGATGCAAAGGCATTTCTCACCCAAGCTATGGAAAAAGCTGTTTCTGCAGACTCCAATATCGAGAAATCCGTCGAGGCAGCAGCGGAGTATGCAAAGTCACTTGCAAAGGAGGAGTCATCTGTAACTGATGCGCAGGTGCCTATTGAGTATGACAAAGCTGCGTTGGATGACATTACAGCTGCTCAAGGATTTGAAAACAATGCTGAGCAAGCTTTTTCTCAGGCTGACTATTCGGTATATACCAAGTATCTAGCCGCTCGCAAGGATGCAATCAATGCCTTACTAGAGGCAGACACCCATATTGCTTCTGGTGACTTTGATAAGGCACAAACAAGCATTGAGGATTACAACAAGCGTGAGGCAGCCAGTTCTGATCTTGCAAAACAGCTCCCAGAGACACCCGATGTCTTTTTGAGCGAGTCATATGATGCTGCGCTCAAGAAACCGCTTGATACCTATAAAGCCATTGCCGAGAAGCTTGCTGCAACTGACGGAAAGGTCAGAAATTATCAAGGTCTTGCAGCCGGAGGCTCAAAAAAGGCGTAGAGATTAAGGAAAATCTTCCTTATAACGGCTTAAATCGCCCAGTAAACCATTCTCCAAGTGCGGCATTTTGTTTTAGGACGTATACTCTTAGCATGACTATCAAAATGTAGTGAGAAGGTCCAAAGGAAGACTTTTATGCCGACCAAAACTAATACGTATCTTGAATACCTCGATCAGCAGACGCCCATTGCTCCTGCAAACAGCCAAGAGGAGCTTCAGGAAGCCCAGAATATCGAAGCATTCTTTGCGTCTCGTGGCTTAGAGACGACGGTTCAGGAATTTGATGCCTCTACAGCAGCTCCTATTATTAGAGCAATTATGCAGGTTACCCTGCTTGTAGGCATCTTACTTTCACATATTGGTAATACAGTCCTGTCTGTTATTGCCATGTTTATTACCTTGGCAGCAGCAGCGTTGCTCATCATGGATGTGATGGGTAAAGATATTTTTACACGCCGCACTCCTCCTGCTAAGAGCCAAAACGTAGTTGCTGTACATCGCGCTTCTGGTCCTTTGGTTTCTAAGGGCAATCGTCCTATTGTGATCGTTGCTCACTATGACACTCCTTATGAGAACTTCTTGTTCAATCCTGCTATTGCCAAGGCACAGCCTTATATTCGTATTGCAGCCATTTGGAGCGTACCTGTCGTTGCGTTTTGCGTAATTTTCCAGCCTTTTGCTATGCTCGGCGGTTTTCGAGTACTTCTTTGGGTTATAGGCATACTCGCTGGTCTTGCCCCTTGCTGTGTGGGTATTGCTACGTTGGCAGAACGTCGTATGGGTTGTACCACTGGTGCTAACGACAATAAATCTTCTATCGCGGCACTTTTTGATATTGCCGCTACCATTCGCCCCACTGAGGAAGAAAAATCTGACATGTTCCAAAAGGTAGCTGCTTCTACTGATGATGCGGATGCAGATGCAGGTGTAGCTGCCACCTCAGATGCCCCTGCTGAAGAGCCTACACCCGAGCCTGAGCCTCGTTATGAAGAAGTAGTTGGCGTACGCCATGGTGAAGAAGTACTTCGTAAGCTTGGTATGCTTCCCACTTCTTGTGAGATTGAGTATGTAGAGCCCAAGATTATTGAGTATGTAACCCCAGAGCATAAAAGTACAACCACTACTCCTCTGGCAGATTCTTTATCAGACGATGTTTCTGCGCAGGAAGAAGCAGGTTCTGATGAGCTTACCGATGCGTACAATCAGGATGAATCTACTGCGGGTAAGACTACTCGCATGAAGATGCCTGTTGCTGTAACCGATTTCTTCTCACGTGTTAAGGATTTTGCATCCAGCAAGATGCGCCATCCTGCTCCTTCTGATGTGCCTCTCGTAGAAACAACTCCCGAGCAGATGGAGGATATTACCCCTGCAGATGCTACCTCTGCTACCAAGGATGCAAAGGGTACAGCAGTGCCAGACACCACTGCAGAGAAAACCGTTCTGGCTCCCGCCTTAGATTCAGAAACTATTGCTCAACACGCAGCAACGTCTCCTTCTAAGACAACTGAGCTTCCTGATTTAAGTGCAGAAGAGCAGGTTAATCTTGCTCGTCGCGTTTCTTTGTTTGATTTACCCGACCCCTCTCGCGCAGAAGTTGATCCTCTTAGCCCTGAAGGTGTCATAGATGCACACGTTATGGCAGAGGATGATGTGCCACAGCCAGACGCTGCAAGTGATGACAATAATGGTGCGTCCGCGCTCTCTCTTGTAGAGGATGGCGAGCCAACCACTCAGTCTGCCATGCCCGCTGTATCTAAGCTTAGCGCTGATGTTATGCATCCTCTCAGCAAGGCGTCGGCTCGCAAGAAACTTCGTTTGTTTGGCAAGAAAAAGCAGAACAATGATTCTTTCTCTGAGTTCCTTGGCGTAGATGAAGACTTTAATGCCAAAACTGATGGCAACAAGATTGGTTCTTGGGATAACTTTGAAACTCAAGATAATGAGGCTAAATCTAATTCCTCTGATGATTCAGATGCTCCTAACACCTCTGACAAACCAGATACTCCTTGGAAGGGTGGCGCAACGCGCAACGCTCTATTCCAGGTAATCGAGGGTGAGGCCGGCGAGAAGACCAGCGAGTCCGATGACCAAATCACAGACGAAGACATACCAACGGACGAAGACCTTCGCGATGCTGTTTTGTCCATGTCTGATGATGAACTGCTTTGCCATGATATTTGGCTTGTTGCTCTGGGTTCATCTGCACTTGACCACGCAGGTATGACTGCTTTCTTACAGGAATATCGTAGGTCTTGCCGTGGTTCTTTTGTTATTAACCTCGATAGCATCGGTGCTGGTCAGCTAAGCATGTACACCAATGAAGGCGCTTATCATAATCGCCGTGCTGATCGTCGCTTGGTTCGTTTGCTTACCAATACTGCCAGTGACTTACACATTGATGTGGTTAAAGCGAGCCATCGCTGGGGTGATACAGACGCAACTAAGGCAATGCGTTCTTCCATGCGTTCCGTTACCCTTGCTGGCCTTGATGAAAATGGCCTTCCTGCACTATCGCATACTGCAGATGATGTAATTGAGGAAGTAGATCCAAGGCAGATTAAGAGCGTTTCTGCATTAATTTGCGAGCTTATCCGTCGTTCATAACACCTAAGAAACGGAGCCAGAGTTGGCTCCGTTTCTTTAAACGAGCCTGCTACCCCTGGCGTTTAAGATGCTTTGAGCCGCTTACGGCAAACCATCCTCCTGCTGCAAGACAGATGATAAAACCCATACTAAGCAAATCTCCCGTTTTAGGAAGTTTGATTTTCTTTTGCTGCGAGTTCTCTGGGGGACTGGTGGGTTGAGGAGGAGTTGGCGGCTTGGGAATAGAGAAACTTTGTTCCTGGTCTTCAAAATCTTCGTGGTTGGCTAGCTCAGTCTCATCCAGATAGAGCTTTTCAAATGCAACAATATCTAAGCTCGTTTGAGGCTGGTTATGTATTAAGAACGGCACTTCAATCACACCGCTTGGCTCTTCTGGAGTAAACGTTACTTCTGATAGTGGTAGCTGCTTATCTTCTAGAGCTAGTGGCTCTTGTGTTTGTTTATTCATTAACGTTCCAACTAGTTTGTATTGTTTGCCAGGTATAAGGCCAGAATAAGAAACAGTATCAATAAGCTGCAATGGAAAGTCTGTTGGGGTTTTATCTGATGTCTGCTTATTGCTGAGTTCTGTTTTTATAGCAGGAACCATAATGGTTTGCTGGCTGTTATCAAGCCGTGCATGGGTAGCAATGCATCGCGTACCTTCGCAGAGCTTTGTTTGAGCAACAAGCTTCTGTCCACAAACTGACTGCCTATCTAATTCAAACGTGACATCATGGCTTAGTTTTGCATCTTGAGCGGTAAACTCGTAAGTTTGCTCGGCGAGCGTTAAACGATAATCTTCTCCCACATCAACCAATTCGCTTTTTAACAGGTACGTTGTTCCAGGAATAAGACCATCCAGCTCTGTTTTATCCGTAAGATGCTGGGTGGTACTAAGCCCTAACATCTGCTCTTGTGTTGAGTCACAGAGTGCATGGGTCACAATGGTTGGTTTCCAAACCGTTTGCTGTGTATTTTTTGCATCATGATGCTTCACAATCTCGTGCCCCTGAGCGTCAAACAAAGAGACATACGAGACAATTTGGTTTGGAAGCTCATCGGGTTTATCAATAGAAAAATGCAAATCAATTTTGCCAGAAGCCTCTTGAGGAACGAGCTTTTCTTCACAGGTAACCGTTCCAAAAGAAGCGTCAAGCTTCTGCCCAGTATGTGCGTCAACTAAAAATGCTTTAAGCGAGTAGGAAGCACCTGTAATCAAATTAGAATAAGAGACCTGGTCCGTTAAGGTAAGAGAAGCCGTGTTACTGGTAGTTGGGTTGTCCTTGCTAGCGGTAGGAGCTGTAGTATCAGAAGATTCCTGCACGTCTGAAGAGGCAATGGTGTGGCTATGGCTTGCGTCCTCAGTAAGGTTGGTTTGAATCTTAGGCTGGAGAACACCAAACTTTACAATGGCAACACCAGATTGTGTTGTTACCTGAGGACTTACAAAACCCAGTACAACATACGGAGTATTCCCTGTTTCTTTTTTGGCAAGTACGCGGAGCATGGCCGTGCATTCAGCATGAGTACCAGGGGTTACTACATTCTTTGGTTGCTTTACATGGCCGCAAAGCATAGGTAGCACGCCAGAGCCTTTTGCAGCACTTGTGTGAGGGTCATTAGCATGCAGTCCGCTAAAGTCCCAAGCAGAGGACTTAGAGTGACCCCAAGGTAAGCTGAGCGCAAACGCTACATCATCAGCAAGCTTAATGGCATGGCCATCTGCCTCAGAAAGCTTGGCAAGTTGTTTGCCCATGTCATTCCACGTGGCTCCAGAAAGGAGCTTATCGATAAGAACTTCGGTGGATTCTTCTCCCTTATAGCCTACTGTGTTGTTTGTCCATGCATAGATGTAGGGTGCACACTGGGTGGCAAAGGCACGGAAATACGCATCATCGTAGGAAATTGTGGTGGTAAATTCATACGCATCACCAACATGCACTTTAGAAAGATCGATGGAATCAAACTTGCCCCATGGCCACATTGCCATCTCGTCCGGATTTGATATACGCGCAAAGCCATATGCTGGTGTTGCGGGGGCAAGGGTATCCATAAGTGCTTCGATAGCCTTTTTGCTCGTAATTTGGATGGTGATGGATGGCTGGGCAAAGGGAGAGAGTGCCAAAGTAAGGTTGCCGGTGTCTTTGTCGTAAAATGCGCCGTCGTGGGCACTGAGTTTATACGGCTTTGAACTACTGTCCGTAAAAACAGCAATATCGGCAAGAGATATTTTTGAAGCCTGTTGCTTTGGTAGCAATGGGATAGTTACGGTGTTGTCCAAAGAATCTACAGTAATAACTTGGGTGGCGGCCAAAGGCGTAAGGTCCGTTCGTTTACTGGTTATATGTGCTTGGAAGTGCGTTTGCAATGTGTCATCAAACTTTACGCCTACAAGCAATTGAGCCTGTATACCAAAAGCAATTTCTTGACCAGCTTTATTGGTAAACAAAGATTTTGGAATATAGGCAATACCAGTTGTTTTATCGTAAATGATACCTTGGATTAGCGTGCCCGACGTATCATCAGCAGCAAAAACCGTGTCATATATAACACCACCGTGCGTGAGTTTAGTAGCGTCAATGAAGGCAACATAATAATCGTCTGAGGCATTAAAAAGATGAACCATAGATTCATACTGGCCCACAATGGTAGCAAGGGCGGTTTCTGGATTACTCCATACGCTATCTAGCGTTGCATCCTTAGGCAGCGTAGCGGTATCCGCCAAGGTATATTTGACTGTCATGGTATGTCCAGAGTCTTCAAGTGCATGGGTGGGTGGTGACGCCCCTAAAGAACGTAGCTGTTTCATACCAAGCGAGAACAGCTTAGGTAAATCAAAAAAGGGAGATGAGGTAGGGGACGCATCGTCAGTAGCCTTGTCATGCAACAAAGCTGTATCAAGGTGCTGAGTAAGATAGTCTTCTACCTGTGGATAGATTTGGTTTTGAGTTTGTGAGGCTTCTTGATGAGCGGGACTGTTTGATGCGAGGGCTAGCGTACTACAGCGAGTAAGTGATAGCGGTGTAAGCATGCTACCAGCCAAAAGAAGGCAGACGCATAAAGATAGAACAGGGCGCGCAAGCCGCGCCAACAGCTTTTTAGCACAGCACATGGGGTGATGAAGCAGGTAAGACATGGGTTTCTCCTCTACAAAAATGGCCTAAGCCACATGCTAGAAACCATGTCGAACACGAATCCAACAACTACAAACAACCGACCCCTACCCAGAAATATGCTGTGTGATAGAATCGCTCTATACGCGGGCATCGCCAAGTGGTAAGGCAACGGCTTCCCAAGCCGTCACGCGCGGGTTCGAATCCCGTTGCCCGCTCCAAAAGACCCGTAAAGCCCCGTCTTGGGGCTTTGTTTTTGCAGTTGGGAGGTCGTATGGCTCGTGTGATGACACCCATGGCCAAGCGTCTTATAACCCTGCTGGATTCATATCGCACACCAGACGGAATGTATGAATTACCTACTACAGTTTCTGCCGAGGCGCTTATGAAGCTTGCGCTTGAGATTGGCAGAGATGAACTTTCTTTTTTTGCTAAAGCAGATGAAGTGGTGTGGGCGGTTGCACGCCATGAAGGCTACATTATTCCTGACTTTCCTCTTGACTCAAACTCTGAGGTAAAAAGCTTTTTGGAAGAGTACGGCGCCACCAATACCACTGATTGGTACATTAAACATGGACTGTCCATCATGTCAGTCACACACTTTTGGCTGTTTTCTTGTTTTATGGCTCGCAATCAGCTGTTTTGGCGCCGTCTTTTTGTTTTTAGGGCAAGTGAGGTTACTGATGCCAACTTGCTCGCAAGACGGGTACATGATGCGCTAACGTTTTGTTTGAGTAAACAAACAGGTGATGATGACCATCGTCTCTTTGCCGTGTAATATTGCTACACACAGCTTTGGCTGCGCTCTTGTTGCAGGGTGCTCAAAACCCTTTAAGGGTGTATCGATAAGCCCCAACAAGAGCTTATAAAAACTACTGTCCCAAATACGAGAGGAACACCCCTATGGCTATGACAAAGCAAGAGTGTGCCGACCGCATGGCTCATCTACAAGACGCGATTGTTGCGTATGCAAAACTGCTCGTAGAGGATGGCGCTGCAATTACGCCTGGTCAGGAACTTGTGGTTCAGTGTCCGGTAGAGGCGTATGAGTTTGGTCGTCTTGTTGTAGAGCAGGCCTATGCTGCTGGAGCTGGACATGTAACTATGATATGGGGTGATGAGCCCCTTGCGCGCCAAGAGTACCTCAATTGTCCCATTTCTTACTTTGAGACGGTGCCTTCTTGGAAGCGTGAGCAACTCAATTCCCTTGCCGAGAAGGGCGCCGCATTCTTATTTATTGACGGTGCAGATCCTATGGCTCTTGCTGGCATTGATCCTGCAAAGCCTGCTGCTGCCTCTCGTGCACGCAATGCTCAGTGCAAGTCCTTCCGTGATGGCATGGATTTTGGCCGCAACGTTTGGTGTATTGGTGGCGTGCCGGTAAAAGCTTGGGCAACCACAGTTTTTCCAGGCGTTTCTGAAGATGAGGCTATGGTTAAGCTTTGGGAAGCAATTTTAACGGTGTCTCGTTCCATTGAAGGTGACCCTCACAAGAATTGGGAAGAGCACAATGCTTGTTTTGCTAAAAACCTTGAGCTGCTCAATAGGTATAAGTTTGATGCGTTACGGTATACCTCTTCTAATGGCACTAACTTTACGCTTGGCCTCACAAAGAAGCACATTTGGGAAGGTGGCGCTGCTACAACTGTTTCTGGTACAAGATTTTTTCCCAACATTCCTACTGAGGAAGTCTTTACCACACCTGATCGTATGCGTACCAACGGCAAGGTTTTCTCGGCATTGCCTTTAGTAAGAAACGGTGCAACTATTCGTGATTTTTGGTTTGAGTTTAAAGATGGTCGTGTGGTAGATTATGGCGCTGCGGAAGGAAAGGATGTTCTTGCAAGCATTCTTGATACGGATGAGGGTGCCAAGTACCTGGGCGAATGCGCTCTGATTTCTAAGTTTACGCCCATTCGTCAGAGCGGCGTACTCTTTTACAATACGCTATACGATGAGAATGCCTCTTGTCACTTGGCTATTGGTACTGGTTTTCCTGAGTGTTACGAGGGCGGTCTTGATATGACGCCTGAAGAGTTGTTAGAGGTTGGCATTAACAAGTCTCATACTCATGTTGACTTCATGATTGGTTCCGATGACCTTACCATTACCGGCATTACTGCAAATGGTGAAGAGGTTCCTGTGTTTATTAATGGAACCTGGGCATGGAATGACTAAGCGTGATAGAATAGGCGAGCATCATTTTTTGGGCCGTTAGCTCAGTTGGTAGAGCAGGGGACTTTTAATCCCAAGGTCGTGGGTTCGACCCCCACACGGCCCACCACTTTTTGATGAGAAACCCCAGGAATCTATGGTTCCTGGGGTTTATTGTATGAAGCTTTTATCTACGTGGTTACGACATACAGAGCAGCAATGACGTGAGGAGCAAGCTCACGCAAAGGGCAACAATGGCTCCGGTCTTTTGCTTTTGCGGGGCATTGGGGTTTACAAGTGCTTCAACGGAAATTGCAACCACAAAGCAGTTCCAGATAAACCAGCGTACACCATCGGAAGCTGGTACTATGCGCGTAAAGAAGATAAGTACCAAGAGAGCCGTGAGTATTGATGCAGCTCTGGTGCCTATGTGAATGACCTTGTCTTTCATTTTAGTATTTCGACACCCCAATCAACAGTACAGATTATAAAATATTTCTATTTAATACAGCTGATGTCTCTACGGTCGGCTGGTAACCATAAAAAGGAAAAAGAGAAGAAAAGACCCAATATGAAGCATCAAGGTACCCATTTGCTCGGGTAAATATTTTCTCCAAAGATAGATATCAAGGAGACAGTCGCAACTAAGAATTGAATACGTAATGACATTTCCTATAAATGAGGGCGTGAGAAAGAGATACAGTGTGGAAGTAAATAGAGCAATACACGTTCCTATAACATAGATGGTCTTTACATGACCCGTGAAAGTGCTCTCAGGCGTGCGGTGTTCCATATCATCACCTCATTTTTATCCTTATTACAATCGAAGAGCAGTCATATCGTTACTGCTACTGATGTATCAATAAGAACAAAACTAATTCTATAGCAGACAATAAATAAAAGAGGAATGCTCTGTCAAGAAGAATGTAATGTAGTTCGGTTATGAGGCAGTTTGTTATAGCTGAATGGTAAGGAAATCTTACAATTGATATCCGTATACACCATGAATTCAGTGTAGTCCCATATTAAGGTTTTAAGGCCTTTTGAGCTCGGGGTACAATCAAAATGCACTCCAGCTTGCAGTTCGCCTCGAAAGGACAACGCATGATTGATCGCTATACCCGCCCCGAGATGGGTCACGTATTTACGCTCGAGAATAAATATGCCATTTGGCAGGAAATCGAAGTGCTTGCTTGTGAGGCTCATGCTGAGCTGGGCGAGTCTGGCATCACGCATCAAGAGGCTGCGTGGATTCGCAATCATGCGAAGTTTAATACAGCTGAAGTAGATCAGATTGAAGCAGTAACCAATCATGATGTTATTGCCTTTCTCACCAATATGGGTTCCTATATTGATGCAGAGGTACCCCAGGGTGAGCCTAAGCCAAGTCGTTGGGTTCACTACGGAATGACCAGCTCTGATTTAGGTGATACAGCTTTGTGTTATCAGTTGGTTCAGGCAACTGACATCCTTATTGAGGATTGCCGTAAGCTGGGCACCATCTGTAAGCGCCGTGCCTTTGAAGAGAAAAACACCCTGTGTGTTGGCCGCACTCACGGCATTCATGCTGAGCCTATGACATTTGGCATGAAGTTTGGTTCTTGGGCTTGGGAACTCCGTCGTAATCTTGATCGTCTTATTGACGCGCGCCGCAACGTTGCTTGTGGTGCAATTTCTGGTGCGGTGGGCACGTATTCCAGCATCGATCCGAGGGTGGAAGAATATGTGTGTGAGCACCTTGGCTTGGTGCATGATCCGCTGTCTACGCAGGTTATCTCGCGTGATCATCATGCGTACTTAGCAGGCGTTTTAGCAACCGTAGCTGCTACGTGCGAGCGTATTGCAACAGAAATCCGTAATCTGCAAAAGACGGATACGCTTGAGGCAGAAGAACCGTTCCGTAAAGGGCAAAAAGGCTCGTCTGCTATGCCGCATAAGCGCAATCCCATTACGGTAGAGAAGGTCTGTGGACTTTCGCGCATTGTAAAGTCTAATGCTCAGGTTGCTTTTGACAACGTTGCTCTTTGGCATGAGCGCGATATTTCTCATAGTTCTGCAGAACGCGTGGCTCTGGCGGATAGTTTTATTGCATTGGATCACATGTTCAATTGCCTTATTCGTATTGTTGACGGGCTCGTTTTGTATCCAGCGCAAATGATGGCAAATCTTAACAAGACACGTGGATTGATTTTCTCGTCAAAGGTGTTGCTGCACTTAGTGGATACGGGCATTACCCGTGAGGATGCCTACAAGATTGTTCAAGAAAATGCCATGGCAACCTGGCGTGAGATTCAACAGTGTGAGCCTGGTACGACGTTTTGTGAGAAGCTTGAGGCAGATAAACGCTGCAGCTTAAGCGCAGAAGAGCTAAAGCAGATTTTTGATCCGCAGTCATTCCTTACGCGTGCGGGCGTAGTGTTTGACCGCCTTGAGCAGGTAACCTTTGAGGACTAGCATGGCCAAAAAACTCCCTGGATTGACTCGCCGTACTTTTTTAAAAGGAACAGCTGCTGCAAGTGTGGTAGCGGTTTCTCTTAATACGCTTGTTGGTTGTAAAAATCCAGCAAGTGACAAAAATAAAACACCTACAGTACTGGACGATAACGCTGCCATAAGCATCTTGGACGAGTATAAGCAGGTAGACCTTCCATATGCGCAATCTGGCTCTTGGTCTTTGCCGCTGGGTACGGTCATCCATGTGGGTGAGGGCAGCTGGTTGCCTGTTATGGCAATGGGAGATACAGCAGCACAATCTATCAAGGGGTCGGTTTTCTCTACCGCATCGGGAACGTTAAGCGACGTAGTTCCTAAGTGTATTACAACGGATGGTTCGGGTTGGGTTGTATACGATGTTGCCTGTTCAGACAGTGCGTATGCGTGGGTTGAGCTCAATCTGATTACGCGTGCCTGGGTGCTTTACGCAGCTAAACTTGAAGGCGGGGCGCTTGTGGGCAATGCTTCCAAGTTGTGGGAAGCAGACAATTTGTATGATCCTCCTCAGGTAGCGGTGTCGGACACAAAGGTGTTCTGGCAGGTTATGCCCTCGGCAGAAGGCAAACGCCGTACGGAAAACTCGAGTGGATATCTGTGGAAGTTGGGTGACTCGCAGGCAACTTCGGTGGTAGAAAGTCCTGGTCGCTTTGGTATGGCTCCCTCTATTTCTGGTTCTACCATTACGTTGGCGCCGCGCGTAAGTTCCAAACAGGGCACCATGTATGGCGTGACTACCTATGATTTAAGCAATGATCTTTCATCCCAGGTAGATCAACTTGTTTTACCCGTAGGCGTTAAGCCATTTTATGCTACCCGTATTGGAGATAATTTTGTTATTTCCGTTGAAGCAAACTACAATTCAGGTGGCCTGCTTGGCAAGATGGGCACCTATATTGGCAATAATTCCGATAAGTTCATTGCACTTTCACGTGAACCTGCGGCAGTTGTGAGTGGTACAGAGGCAGGCGTTTACTTCATTAAGAGTAAGTCCTCGTATTTTGTGGTAGATACCACTGCAAAAACCTACGCTGTCTTGCCTGCAAATGATCGTGCTTTAGACTACGGAGAATATCCTGCACGTGATGGTGTGACCAAAGAATTTGTAACCTACTCAACAGTAAAGGACAAAGGTACGGGCTATCCCTCCGTTGTTATCGTGAGGTCTTTTGCGTTGTCATAGATGAAAAACTTATTAACCTGCGTTAGAATGTAAACTTACAGTGGGTTTCATATAACAATAAGTATAAGAGGAGACCAACATGTCTTCGGATGTAAAAAAGATTTTGCTCGTAGAGGATGAGAAACCAATTCGTGATGCCGTTGCAGCCTACCTAGAGCGTGAAGGCTACTGGGTTCGTGGTGTAGGCGATGGTCAGTCTGCTATGGAGGAGTTTGAGAAGCATAGCTTTGACCTTATCATCCTTGACCTTATGCTTCCTAAGCTGTCGGGCGAGCGCGTATGCCATGCAATTCGTGACACTTCTGATGTGCCCATCATTATGCTTACCGCAAAGGGCGAGGTAGAAGATCGTATTGTTGGTCTTGAGCTGGGCGCAGATGACTACCTCATCAAGCCTTTCTCGCCTCGTGAGCTTGTAGCACGCGTGCGCGCACTATTGCGCCGTGCCCATGCAGAAGCAGAGCCTCAGGTAGAAGTACTGGATTTTGGTAGCTTAGTAATTGATATTTCTGGTCATAAGGTAACTGTTGAGGGCGCTGAGATTGACCTTACCGCATCTGAGTTTAAGCTGCTTACCACTTTGGCGCGCTATCCAGGACGTGTTTATACCCGTATGGAACTTGTCGAGAAAGTCTTGGGGTATGACTTTGAGGGCTATGAGCGCACCATTGACTCTCACGTTAAGAACCTGCGTGCCAAGCTTGGCGATGATCCTCGTTCGCCCCGTTGGTTGTATACCGTACATGGCGTAGGTTATCGCTTTGAGGGTGGCAACAAGGAAGCCGAAACCACAGACGAGAAGTAGTGCATGGCTAATTTTGTAATAGGAAAAAGGGCTCGCCAGCAAAATATGGGCGAGTCCTTTTCTGACTCTAATAAAGGCGCCTGGAAGACAACTCGCCATGGCCAAAATACACGCGATACCTTTGGGACACGCCTCACCCTTGGTTTTTCTGCAACTGCCGTCATGAGCATTATTGTGTTGCTCGTGGTATTGGGTGTTGTTTGGGAGGCTCAATTCCAGCGGTATGCGCGCTCTAATATGGAGCGTGTAGCTGCGGCTACCGCTAACGTTCTTGCTCAAGAGTACGAGGCTGCGGGTGATGTTTGGACACATGATGTATTAGCATCGGTTGGTACTACCGTTGGTTACTCTACCGATGTGGGTGTGCAAGTTCTTAACAAGGACGGCATGATTATTTACCTCAATGACAAGGTTGGTCGCACAGGTTCTACCGTGCCCGCACTCAATTCTAAAGACGGAAATAACGTGGTGTCTGCTGACATTATTACGTCTGATAACGCCAAAGCCGGTGAGGTTCGTATTTGGGTTAATGGTTCAGACACGTTTCTTACCAAGAATGATGCAGACTTTCGTACCAATTCGTATATGGCAATTGGTTTGGCTGCAGTCATCGCCGTACTTATCGCCAGTGTGATAGGCTACCTTATTTCTCGTGGCTTTGCGGAGCCTATTCGCAGGATTACCTCTACGGCGCGCCTTATTCGTAATGGTGAGCTGTCTGCACGCAGCGGATTGACGGGCAAGGATGAGATTGGCCAACTGGGAGAAACCTTTGATGACATGGCCACCTCTCTCGAGAAGGACTTGCAGCTGGAGCGTCGTCTTACCAACGATGTAGCCCATGAGTTACGCACGCCACTTATGGCGATGCTTGCTACCGTTGAGGCCATGCAAGATGGTGTGCTGCCGCGCGATGATGATCGTTTGGAGACCTTGGCATCTGAAACTCGACGTCTTTCTCGTCTGGTAAGCGCCATGCTTACGCTCTCACGCATGGAAAACGGCACTGCAAAGATGAACCCCACAAAGACGGAATTAGTTGGGTTGGTACGCGGCATTGTTTCCAGTCAAGAACAGTTATTTGCCGATAAGGAATTGCGCTTGCGCTTTGTAACACAAGCGCCTAAAGAAGAAGTATATGCCGAGGTTGATCGTGACATGATTAACCAAGCGGTCATTAATTTTATGTCTAATGCGCTGCGGTATACCCCTGAAGGTGGATGGGTTGTTGTAGAAGTGGGTCAAGACCGTAACGATGTATGGATTGCTGTTTCTGATACGGGCATTGGCATTGCAAAAGAAGATTTGTCTCGCGTGTTTAGTCGCTTTTGGCGTTCTGATGCTAGTCGTGAGCGCGTTTCGGGTGGACTTGGTGTTGGTATGGCGGTTACCAAAGAAATCGCAGATAGGCACCATGGATATATTTCGGTAGAATCGGAGCTTGGCAAGGGGACTACATTTACGTTACATCTTCCGCGTGAGTATCGTCCTACTGAACTTCCGTCCGCTACAATAGACGAATAGGCTCAACCGAGCTTATCAACAGTCAATGCGTATAACGCGTAAGGAGATGGCAAATGTCAGCTATGGACATGCGTCCCGATTCTCACGGCAAGGTTCGTGACATCTACGATTGTGGTGATACGCTGCTTATGGTGGCAAGTGACCGCATCAGTGCTTTTGACTTTATTCTGCCCGACGAGATTCCCTTTAAGGGAGAAATCCTTACGCGTATTTCGGCCTTTTGGTTTAACAAGTTTGCAGACCTGATTCCTCATCACCTTATAACCATGGACACAGCTCAGTTTCCTAAGGACTACGAGCAGTATGCCGAGTATCTTACTGGCCGTGCCATGCTGGTTCATAAGGCCAAGACTATTCCTATTGAATGTATTGTGCGTGGCTATCTTACCGGCTCTGGCAAGAAGACCTATGACGAGAATGGCACGGTTTGCGGCATTGAGCTGCCCGATGGTCTGATTGAAGCATCTAAGTTGCCTGAGCCTATCTTTACGCCTTCTACCAAGGCAGAGCTGGGCGATCATGATGAAAATATCTCGTTTGAGCAATGCTGTGAAATTGTTGGCACAGATTTGGCAACGCAGATTCGTGATGCATCTTTGGCAATTTATAAGGCAGCTTCAGACTATGCTGCTACGCGTGGCATTATAATTGCAGATACTAAGTTTGAGTTTGGTGTCATTGATGGTAAGCTCACACTTATTGACGAAGCTCTTACTCCAGATTCCAGCCGTTTTTGGCCTGCGGATAGCTATGAGCCTGGCAAGGTTCAGCCAAGCTATGACAAGCAGTATGTTCGCGATTGGCTCAAGGCAAACTGGGATATGACTGGCGAGGCACCCCATTTGCCAGCCGAGGTGCTTGAGGGCACGTCATCTCGTTACCAAGAAGCCTATGAAATTATTACGGGTCAGAAGTTTGTCCCTATGAAGGAGTCACATGTCTTGGCGTGATATAGTGCAAGGAGCTCGTGAGGAGTTTGAGTCATCGCGTGCTGTTTCTACAAAGGCAGAGAAACCCGCTGTGGATGAGGAGCAAAACTCATCAAGCGGTGTCATGAAACGTTCTGTTGCTCGGGCAAAACCTGCACGTGAAGCAGCTTCTGGCGTGCGTGTTGTTGCTGCGGGTAATGGTAAGGCTTACAAAAAGTCTAGCTCAACAGCCCATCTTACTAAGGAGCAGCGCAAGGAAGTCCGTCGCCAAGAAAATGATGCGCGCGATCGTATGGTAGCCGCTGCCAACATTGTGCTTAACAAGAATGAAGAATACCGCCGTAAGCGTAGGCTTTGGTGGATACTTATTATTGTTGGCTTGGTAAGCACCGCTTTTTCTTTTGCCCTTATGTATTTGTCGCCCAAGGGAGCTTCTGCAGACTTTAGTACGCTTTGGGGTAAGGGGTCTTTAGTCACACTTGTTATTGCATATGCTGGCATTATTGCTGCATTCGTATATGATCATATTCGCATTCGTCCTTTGCGTAATTTGGCAGATTCTCGCGTGCGTGGCATGAGCGCCAAGAAGATAGATTCCATCATCAAGGATGATATTGCCGAGCAAGAAGCAAAGGGCCGCAAGAAAAAGTAGTCTTGTGGACACGGGTATGTGCACCACATCTACTCTGTGCATGATGTAGAATGTGCATGCACGCTATACGTGCTGTATAACGCCCTCGTAGCTCAGGGGATAGAGCACAGGTTTCCTAAACCTGGTGTCGGCGGTTCGAATCCGTCCGGGGGCACCAAGCTCATAAAAAAGCCGGGTATTACGCCCGGCTTTTGTCTTATAAAGAGACTTGTAGAAAGATGTCTTACGGTGTACCGCTTGAATCTGAATCACTTGTATCAGACCCGGGTTTCTTAGTATCTGAATTCGTAGTATTTGTATTAGAGTTGTCGGGCTTGTTGTTGTCGGTACTGGTAGAAGGCTTGGGGCCATTAGAGACTACGAGGTTAATCTTGCTGCCTTTAGCTACACTTCCGGTAGGAGAAGCAGAGATAACACAACCAGAGGGGATAGAGTTGCTATAGTTGTAGCTTATATCACCTACAGCTAAGCCAAGGGTAGTGAGAGAGCTCTTTGCATTTTCCAAAGAGGCGCCCTGTAAAGCGGGAACAGGTACTTCATTTGCGCCAAGAGAGATTTGATACGTTACCGTATCGCCTTCTTTTGCAGTAGAACCAGCAACAGGTGTTTGTGCTGCAATATGGCCATTTTGAATATCATTGGAATGTACAGATTCGCCCGCTTGAGCCTTAAGACCAACAGCACTTAGTGCTGCCTCTGCTTCTGCAGGTGTCATGTTAGACAAGTCTGGCACTTTAACCTTGGATGCAGGCTCGGCACCCTTAGAAATTATGAGGTTAATTTTAGTACCCTTTACTGCTGTTTTGCTCGAGTTAGGGTCTTGATCAATAACCTTACCTTGCTCAACGCTGTTAGAGTATTCCTCTTTAATACTACCTACCTCAAAGAACTTGGTATTGTTAATCTGTTGTATTGCTTGCTCTTGAGTGAGGTTAAGCAAATTGGGTACTTTTTGCATCTGAGAAGATTGGTTGCCAAAGAGTTGCCATGCAGCAAAAAGAGCAACAGCGGCGGCAACAATTACACCCATGGTAATAAACATAATATTGCGACGCTTTTTTGCACGACTGGCAGCTTGCTCAGTTGCAGACTCCATGGGAGAAGAGGAGCTGCGATTAGCGCTATTTGCACTTGGCCGATTAGCAGCAGGAATTAAAGGAGTAGCCATATGCATGGTTTGGGTTGCATTATTGCTGCTAGCTGCAGCGCCCATAACAGAGGTTGCATCGGCAACAGCAGACATACGCCCAGCAAGATAATCACGCAATACGCGAGAAAGCTCATCTGCAGATTGGAAGCGCGCAGCAGAATCTTTTTGCATACACTTAAGGATGATGCTTTCTAGCTGCTGATCTACTCGAGGATTGATTTGACTGGGCGCAACGGGCTGCTCGTTAACTTGCTTGAGCGCAACAGAAATAGCATCGTCACCTTCAAAAGGTACACGACCAGTAGCTGCCTCATACATTACAATACCCAGCGAGTAGATATCAGAGGTAGGCCCTAGAACCTTACCCTGGGTTTGCTCGGGAGAAACATAATGAGCGGTACCCAAGACGTTATTATCGGTAGTAAGATGGCTGTTCTTTGCACGAGCAATACCAAAGTCCATGACCTTAATATTGCCATCGGGCTGCACCATAATGTTTTGTGGCTTGATGTCACGGTGGATAATGTCATGACGGTGAGCTACCGATAAGGCCTGTGAGATCTGCGAGCCAATTTGTGCTACCTTGCGGCAATCCAGGGCACCATGCTTGCGAATGCCACTCTTAAGGTCAGTTCCATGCAAGTATTCCATGACAATGTAGTAGGTATCGCCATCTTTACCCCAGTCATATACCGACACAATGTAGGGGGATTGTAAAGCGGCAGCAGCCTGTGCTTCCTGCTTAAAGCGCGCAGCAAAGGAGTGGTCTGCTGCATATTGAGGAAGCATGGTCTTGATTGCTACAGTTCTACCAAGCACGTTATCAAGGCCGCGATACACAATCGCCATGCCTCCCGTGCCTATTTTGTCTTGGACCGTGTAACGGCCACCAAGAACAGTTGATGGCATTTTTTCTCCCATCCCGCTTAAGTGCGTTTAAAGTACAATTCCAATCCGTGTGCGGGGATATACCCCTAGTGTAACGGTTATGCGCCCTCCGATTGAGCCTGAAGTGCACGCGTCAAAACTTTTCCTGCAAGTTGCGCCGCAAGACCCTCAATATCTTCATTACTGGCGCCCTCAACACAAATAGAAATTGCGATAGTGGGCTTATCATACGGAGCAAATCCAATAAACAACGAGTTAATCTTGTTATTACCAACTTGTGCGGTACCTGTTTTACCAGCAACCTTTACGCCCGATACCTGAGCTGCTGTGCCAGTTCCACTGGTTACAACGTCGAGCATGGCTTCCTTAAGGGATTGAGCCGTGCCAGAAGAGATTGCTTGTCCTAAGGACTTGGTGGTGGAGCTGGTAGTAGTGGCTCCTTCTGGCGATAAAATCTTGGAAACTAGATAGGGGTTTTGGACAATGCCTCCGTTTGCAATGGCGGCTGCAATGACAGCATTTTGCATAACGGTGGATTGAGGACCAGCAGGGCTATTGTGCTCACCAACTGGCTGGCCACAGGCTGCCCAAGCAGTTTCCCATTCTGTCATCTCTGCTGGGACAGGCATAACAGATGAGACAGACGAGAAGTCCTGACCGAGCTTAGTTTCAAAGCCAAAACTCTTGGCATAAGAGACAAGACGGTCAGATCCAATCTTGGTACCAAGCTGTCCAAATGCGGTGTTAGAGGATACGGCAAGCGCCTTTTGGAGGCTAATGGTGCCATAGTCTACGTCATGATCATTGGTGACCTTGGCATTGCCAATATCCATAGAAGCAGGAGCTTCGATAGTCGTATCTAACGTGGCAGCTCCAGAATCTAGGGCGGCTGCTAAAGAAACTACCTTAAAGATGGAGCCTGGCGCATAACGGACTTGCGTGGCGCGATTAAGCAAGGCACCCGAGCCGTTATCGTTGGCGATAAGTTCACCGATTTTCTCGTAAGTAAACGTAGGAGAGCTCGCACTAGCTAAAATGGCGCCCGTATTGGGGTCGAGGATAACAACGGAACCAATGCGTCCAGCCAAGGCATCTTCTGCCGCTTGTTGCATGCGTGAATCGATGGTTAGTACGGCAGTATTACCAGGAACGTGGGCGCCAGATAAGGAATACAGCGCACTTAACCAGTTTGAATAATCAGCATGCCCCGTCAGCGTTTCATTGAGTGAGGCTTCTACACCAGTGGTGCCATAGCGTGTGGAGAGATAGCCTACCGTATGTGCCGCCATAGTTCCCGCAGGATAGCTGCGCTGATAGGTGCCATCAGCTTGCTTAACGCTTTCTGCCAGTGTCTTGCCATCGGATGTGAGGATGGCACCACGCTGAACATAAGCACTTTTTGCAATGGTGTGGTTGTTGCCAGGTTTGTTTTGATACTGTGTAGCCTGAATAACCTGAACATACGTAAGGTTTGCAATGAGAAGGGCAAACAATAACGTAAAGGTACGAATCAGCAGAGTAAGACGGTTTCCTAAAGCCACGCGGCCAAGCACACCGGATTCAGGTGTTTGCAAGCCAAAGCTTCCACGCACATGACTGCCATGAGCTACTGAGGCAAAGCGTTTGCCTGTCTGCTTAATGGTTCCGCTGCCCTGAAGTTCTTCGTTGCGGCCCGTGGCCTCATCGCCTGCTCGTAAAATAAGGCCAATAATAATAAAACTCGAAAGCAAAGAGCTGCCGCCCTGACTAATAAAGGGTAGTGTTACGCCAGTGAGCGGCATGAAGCGCGTAACGCCTGCAACAATCAAGAATGCTTGAAATGACAAAGACGTAATCAGACCAACGGTGGTAAAGGCGGCCATATCAGATTTAGCGCGTGCAGCTGTTGCGCAGGCACGAACGGCAAGCAAAATGTAAAGCAGCAAAATTGCGGCGCCGCCCAAAAGACCCATTTCCTCACCAAGCGCCGAGAAAATAAAGTCAGATTCTACAACAGGAATAAGACCAGGCATGCCGCGTCCAATGCCCGTACCAATCATGCCGCCATCTGCCAGTGAGTACAAAGACTGAACGATTTGCAGACCTTTGCCAGAAGGATCTTTCCAAGGGTCGAGCCAAATATCTACACGAACACGTACGTGCGAGAAAAGATGGTAGCACGCAAAGGCACCAAGAGAAAGAAGCACTATAGAGACTATGACATACGACATGCGTCCCGTTGTAACGTAGAGCATAACTACAAAAATGGTGAAGAATAACAGGGCACTTCCTAGGTCACGTTCAAAAATAACAACCAATAGGCTAATACCCCACATAATAAAGACAGGGGCAAGCATGCGCAGACGAGGGATAGCTAAAGGACCAATGTGTTTGGTGGAGGCACTTAAAAGCTCACGATTATCGGCAAAATAACTTGCCAGGAACAATACCACCAATATCTTGGCAATCTCGCCCGGTTGGAATGAGAAAGGTCCAAGAGAAAGCCAGAGCTTAGAACCGCCTTTCTCGGTACCAATAAGCATGGGGAGCAGTAAGAGAGCAACGCCCACAATGCCAATGGTGAACTTATATTTACTTAAGCCTTCGAGACTGGGAACAGCAATCAACACCGCTATCATGGCTGCAATAGAGACAAACAGCCAAATGAGCTGATTGGTTGCAAGATTAGGCGCGAGGCGCGTTACAAACGTAATGCCCGTACCCGAAAGCAAAAAAACAATGGGCAGCAGGGCAGGGTCTGCCTCGGGAGCATATATGCGAATAGCAACATGTGAGATGGCAAACGCAACAAACAGCGCAAGCGGAACAGTGAGCGTAGAGAGACTTACCGTAAGATGGGCATTAAGGATGTACAAGGCATACAGCAAAATTACGGGAATAGCAGCCAAACCAAGCAATAACAGTTCGGTTGTGCGCCTTGAAGGTCCAGAAATTGTTGGCATTTAGTCACCCTCTTTCGAGGTTGTTTGTGCATCTTGATCTTTTACTGTGTCCAGTTTGGAAGCCGCCTCGTCTTTTTCTTTCGTAATCTGATCACGGTAGTCTTCCACAGTTTTGCGCGCTGCTTCGGGGCCAGAAACACTGATGCCTTCTTCAAGCAGACGTTGCGTGGTTTCTGGCAGGTCTGCAACTTTAATAGACGTAGTCTCGGAAAGCGTGCTGAGTTTATAGCCAAAAGGCGCAGAGTTTACGCCCTGATAAATGGCAACAGTAGTACCATTTGTGCCAATATACCAGGAGTTTTGCACAACAAGCCATGCGCTAACCGTAAGCAGCATAATGGGGACGAGAATAGCTATGAGCCAGGTTATGAGTGCGCGGCGGCGGGCATGGCGACGAAAGATTGCACTGTCGCCATTGGTAACGTCTACCACAATGACAGTTACGTTGTCATGGCCGCCTTCTGCGAGGGCTTCTGCTACAAGGTTGTCTGCTGCTTGTTGAGGCGTAGCGCTGGAAACCGCAAGGTCTTCGATGATGCTATCGGACACCATGGAGGAAAGGCCGTCCGAACAAATAATAATGCGGTCGCCCTTCTCGATATCTAAGGTGAAGTGGTCTGCATACATATTAGGATCTGAGCCCAATGCACGCGTGATGACAGAGCGTGAAGGATGCGAACGCGCCTCATCTGCGGTGATTTCTCCGGCATCTATGAGCTCTTCTACGAAGGAATGGTCATGTGTAACACGAACAAGCGTTCCTTCATGAAGGACGTACAGACGCGAGTCACCCACATGGGCAATGGCAAGGCGATTGTTTTCTAGAATGGCAGCGGTGGCAGTACACCCCATGCCAGGCTTGCCAACACCTTGTTGAGCGCCGTCAATGATGGCAGTATTTGCTAGCTCTATTGAGGCTCCAAGTAGAATATCGTCTGCAACAGCAGGCGCATGCTCTGCAATACTGCGCACGGCAATAGCGCTCGCTACCTCGCCTGCTGCATGTCCACCCATGCCATCACATACACAAAACAGTGGTGCATGAACAAGGAATGAGTCTTCGTTGTGCTCACGTATAAGGCCAACGTCTGAGCGAGCACCCCAAGACAGTTGCAGGGTTTTGCCAGTATCTGTGTCCGAGCCAACGCGTTTCTCGACATCAATAACTTGCGTGCCAGGTGCGTTTACTGGGGCAGACGGCTGTTCTTGATCTGGTGTGCTTTTAGGTTCCGCAGGAGGAGCTGTAGGAGGAGCTGCAGGAGGTGCCACGGGCTTGGGCGGCACAGAAGTATCTGCAGCTTGCACAGGCTCAAGGGGGGCTGGTGCGGGCTGCGAAGTTTCCTCTGGAATCGGCGGATTGACGGGAGAAAACGGAGCTGTTATGTCAGGCTTGAGCTCGTCGCTCATCGGCGGCTGACCCTCATGATTGTGTCACCAATCTGCACTTCATCACTGTCACGCAAAGTAACGGGTTGTGTGATGGGATGACCATTAACGTACGTACCGTTTGTGGAGCCTAAATCTTCTACAACCAGCGCAGGCCCCTGAATAGTAAAGCGGGCATGTGTGGAAGAAACGTATGGCTCAGCAATTGTAATGTCAGATGATTGTGAGCGACCAACCACCACAGGGCCCAGTACGTCTATATGCAAACCACGTAACTGCTTGGGGCCTTTCTCCACATCAATGCACCAAATAGTAGCGTCACGACGCTGTCCACGTACCAAACCAACGCCTGTGTGAGCCACAAACGACAGAAAAATGTAGAGAAGAACAACAAGAAGAATGCGTCCAGCAAAGAGAACTAAGTCAATCATTAGTCCTCCCTGAACTCAAGCGTAGTAAGGCCAAAGGTAATCAAATCGCCGGTTCGCAAAATACATTCATCAATATCTACATCGTTAACCTGCGTACCGTTGGTGGAATTAAGGTCGCGCACGTGCCAAGAAATGCCATCAAAGCTAATTTGTGCATGGCTGCGCGAAACATTGGGGTCATGCAACACGATTGTGGCATTGGCGCGCTCACGACCTACAATGGCACCACTACCCTCCACAGGGTAGGTCTTACCGGAAATGCGGTTGATGAGAAGTGCCTGGACGGTGCGCGTTGGAGCTGCTGCGGCATGGTAAGTGCGCGCGTTGACCAAAGGAACATTGCGGCGCATGGTTTTGGGTGTATCAACAGGGGTAGAGCGTTCGGGATTTGAGGGGCTGGCGTCATGTGCAACACCAGCAGAGCCACCAGCATGTGCAGCAACGCTGGCAGCAGCACTTGCAGCACCAGCACCAGCGGCAATGTTAGCAGCCATATCTGCGGAGGCTGCATGGGCTGCAGCGGCAGATGCCTTAGGAATGATGGGGGTTGGTGTAGGCATAGGTACCGAAGAAAAGCTGGTATTAAGTACAACGGGATTGCTTGTCTCGCTTGCTGGAATAACGTTAAGGCCAGCTTCGGAATCATCCAGAGGAGTGGCAGGCTTAGGCTCAGGTGTGGGGTTTGTTGCAGGTTTTTGGTGACGGCTGTGGCTGCGACTGTGAGAAGGACGATTCGCACCTTGAGCAGCAATGTTGTTGAGTGCATCCTCAATGAACTTATCGCCAACAAACGCAGCTTCTTCCATGCGTAGACGTTCCAAAACGGGAGCCTCTACGTTTTCTGCAAAAACAGCGTATTTACCACGTCGGAGGTTGGGATCAACCATAAAGCGGACCACAGGGGTGCCTACCAGCGTAAGGTTCTTTTGGATGGCATGAGCTTCTAGCAGCTGAGACAACTCTGTTGTGATGGAGCTATAAAAAGGGCGCATTTGCATGGCATCATCTGCGGCAACCAGGATGGTAATAAGAGCAGGTGCAGTATCTACGCCATCGATTATTAAGGTTTCATTTTTGAGCTCACGCAATGCCTTTTTGGCGAGCTTCTTAAAGGAAAAAGGGGCAACTTGACCCTCTGCAGATGCGCCAAAAATGCTCGCAATACGCGACTCAAAGGTATTTAGAAAGTTCATTACTCAACCTCCAGCGGGGTGCCGGGCGTTTGGAAAACTACCGTAATCAGGCACGATAATCCAAACAAGATTACCGCAACAACCATGCTTAACATAGGGGGAGCCGACCATATACCGCCATTCTCCACCCGGATACGAACAAACAGAGTAACAAAAACAAGCAGAAGACCAATAGTATGCCCCAAAACGCCAAATAGTTTGCCACCACGGTTTACCAAGAGCGAAGCAACAAATGCTGCAAGACTAAAACCCACTACTTCGAGCAAGATTGTGGGATGCCACATCCAACGTTGGAACAAAAGACCTATGCTATCCAGAGAAAGACCACTTATGCGGGCAATGTCTGCGTATTGCGAGAATATCCAAGCTACGCAGGTGGTGCCGGCAGCATATAGGGGGCTTAAGTAGGTAGCACCAAGGTTAACGCTTGCAAATCCAGTAGAAAAAATGCTAGGAATGAGCAAAGCAATACTGGCAGTGCCCTGGTTACGGCCGATAAAAACCCACCAAACAGCACTAATGGCAAGAGCTATAAGTGCAAAGCCAAAGGTGGCGTAACTCAAGGCACTACTTGCGGTACACATGGCAGCAAAGCAGAGCGCCAATACCAAGGCCGAGCCAAAGTTAGGCAACGCAGAGCTCAAACCAGTTACAACACAAAGCAGTGCCAACTCAATGTTGCTGTTAGAGAGCTTTAAGAACGGTATGGCAAACTGAGCCACTTCACAGCTTAACGTTGCTATAGCAACGCGTGATACTAACGGTGCAAGCCAAGGAGCGCGTTCTGCTAGGGTAAGTGGCCTGCCGTGCATGACTGCACCAGGCTGTTCATCATTGGTTACCTGAGTAAGAAGTTCTGCTAAGGAAGCTTTGCCTTCTGTGGCATCGCCAAGCAGGTCTGCTGCAGCTGTGATGAACTTCTCGATAGATGACGTTCGGTTGGTGGCATCCGCGGCCAGTGCCTGCACAAACTCGTCGTACACCTGCGGGCCAAAGTCCAATCGTAGCTGTGCTAAATATTCCTCTGCACCTTTATATATAAGCTTGGCTGACGCCTCTGCGGTAGGAGCTAGGTAAGGATTGCTGCCCGTAAGTGCTTGCATTAAACATACGACCAGGGCAAAGAGATCACAGCGTTCATCTACAAGCTCACCATTAATTTGTTCAGGCGGCATATAACCAATGGTTCCGCCACGCGCGTCACCATATCCTGCTGCCGAAGCCAATGTTGCCATGCCAAAATCTGCAAGCTTGGGTGTGCCCGTATGGTCAAACATAATATTTGCGGGTTTAATATCTAGGTGCAATACGCCGTTTTCATGCGCAAATGCCAAGGCAGAAGCTATGCCGTCCAGCATATAGGCACATTCATCGCCTGTAAGGGTGCCACCCTCTACGCGGGCGAGAAGTTCGGCAAGGTTGACGCCATCTACAAACTCCATAACAAGGTAGGCGTAGTTGCCGTCCCACTCAAAGTCATACATGGTCACGATATTGGGATGTGCCAGCATGCTTGCCGTACGTGCTTCCATGAGTGCTTCTTGCATAGTAGAGGCAGAGGTTTGTAGACCATCTACCGTAGAAAGAGGCAAACACTTAATTGCTACGCGGCGTTGAAGACGCGTATCCCAACAAATTTCTACCTTGCCAAAGCCGCCATTTGCACGTGTCTCTAAAATTCGATAGCGACCAAGCAGAAGCTCAGACGAAGTATCTTCTGGGGTATGTGCCGTGCGGCGCAAGACCGTATTGGTATATGGCTGATCGTGCACGGCGCCTCCTTGTTTGTTTTAGCTGCAGTTGTGCCGTGTTTTCTAAAGTATTTTACCCTTATAGGTTGCTATGTGGCAAAACTTCGGTGTAAAATCACCTCTGCATGCGGGCGTGGCGGAATTGGCAGACGCGTACGCTTCAGGTGCGTATGGGAGCAATCTCGTGAAGGTTCAAGTCCTTTCGCCCGCACCATATGTTACGAAGACCTCTGGGCAACCGGAGGTTTTTTATTACGGGTGCTCAGCGGGTAATCGCGGGAATTATCGCAGGAAATAAGCGTAAACCAAATGCTTTTAATAGATCCTGCTCCTGTGTCCTACATCAATAAGAACTAATATAAGTTGATTGTCCTGTATGTCTGCTAAAATCCGATAATCTCCTACTCGATAACGCCATTGATCACTTCTGTTGGCAGTTAGCCCTTTGCCATGAGCCCGTGGATTTTCACAGCCCACAAGATTTTTATCAATCCATGCTTTGAGTATCTTTTGTGTTTGTCTATCGAGCTTTTTGAATGCTTTATCAAATCTAGCAGTAGTGCTTACTGCGTACCTCATAGCTTAAGTTCGTCCCAAAGTGCACTTACAGGGCGTGTTTTGAGCGTTCCAGAAGCTTTTTGAGCTTCATAGTCTTCAAACACCTTAAGATCATACTCATTCTCAATATGTGCAAGCATTGTTGTTCGGATTATTTCAGACAGGCTGCTGTTATTGTGTTTTGCATAGGCCTTAAAGATAGCAAGCTCATTATCGGGGACTCTTAAGCTAATTGTAGACATAGTCTTCTCCCATTCGTTCGTATTACAAATGTATTACGGTTGATATTTTTTGTCAATCTCAACGTCGTACCAAGAACCCGTCTTATAAACTTTCGAACGAAAGCAAATGGTATAATGTACAACAGAATTGTGCGTGGGCACATATCTATAACAAGGAGGGTTTTTATGGCACGTATTTTTATTAGTCCAAGCAAGTATGTTCAGGGTCCTGGTGAGCTTAAGGCACTGGGTGAATATGTATCTGCTTACGGCAAGCATGCTTTGGTAATCATTTCTGCCGGTGGCATCAAGCGCTTTGGTCAAACCTTGGAAGCCAGCTTTGGAGCCGCAAACCTTTCTTTTACCTATGACAACTTTAATGGAGAGTGTTCTCAGGATGAAATTGACCGCTTGGTAGCTGTATATCAGGCAAATGGCACGGATGTTGTAGTTGGTGTTGGTGGTGGCAAGATTTTTGATACTGCCAAGGCTGTTGCAAGCAACGTTGATGCCCCTGTGGTTATTGTTCCCACCATTGCGGCAACCGACGCCCCTTGCTCTGCTCTTTCGGTTATCTATACACCCGAAGGCCAGTTTAAGGAGTATCAGTTCTTTAAGTCCAACCCGAACTTAGTTCTTATGGATACCGAGGTTATTTCCAAGAGCCCCGTTCGTCTTTCTGTTGCTGGTATGGGTGACGCCCTTGCAACCTATTTTGAGGGCCGTGCTTGCACGCGCTCCGAAGCTGGTACCTGTGCAGGTGGTACGTCCACTCAGGCAGCAAACGCTCTGGCAGAGCTTTGCTACAACACGCTTATGGATGAGGGCGTAAAGGCCAAGCTTGCCCTTGAGGCTGGTGCTTGCACCGAGTCTGTCGAGAAAATCATCGAGGCCAACACGCTTCTTTCTGGTCTTGGCTTTGAGTCCGCTGGTCTTGCCGGTGCACATGCAATCCACAATGGTCTGACCGCTATGCCAGAGACACACTCCATGTACCATGGCGAGAAGGTTGCCTTTGGTACGTTGGTGCAGCTTGTTCTAGAGAACGCAGATGAGCTGTATGAGGTGCTAGACTTCTGTGTTGAGGTTGGCTTGCCAGTGACGTTTGCCCAGCTTGGCGTCTCGGACGCTTCTTACGAGCGCGTGCTTGAGGTTGCTCAGCTTGCCTGTGCCGAGAATGACACACTGGGCAACATGCCTTTCACTGTTACTCCCGAGAAGGTTGCTGCTGCTATGTTGGCTGCAGATGCTTACGGTCGTGCAGCATTGGCAGAAGAGTAGATCCAGAGCTGCTTAAAGCGTCATGCAAGTAAGCGCAAACAAGTGTACAAAACAGTGTCATAAGAGAGGTGCCAGCCTAAAGACTGGCACCTTTTTACAAATGGTAGAACTGTGCATGAGCAGTGGGTTTATATTGGCAAAGGGCAGAGCGCCTAGGTGCTGAGCTTCTTAGGCATGGGGTTTCTCGGTAGCTTCTTCATCAGAAGAGAGGTCATCAAAGATACCCCAGCTTGTATCGCCCTCTTTGCGCTCATGGTTGTAATAGCGTTTGCGACCGCGTATCTCGGAAACGTATGCCACAATTGCAAAAATAACAACACCAACACTAAGCAGACATGCTACGCCGGGACGCGTATGAAAGAGCCAATTTAAAATGTCGCCAATGGAAGCCATATGGAATGCCTTTCGATGCTTTGGAAGCCTCGCTTTGTAAGATGACATACAAGTATATACTTTAACCATCTATGATTCACTGATTTTGAGCGAGAGAGGCTTGTTGATGCTCGACATTAAGTTTGTACGAGAAAACCCTGATGCTGTAGATAAAGCCTGCGAGTCTAGGCAAAATGCACACTGGGACCGTGAGCGTTTTTTTGAGTTGGACGAGCAACGTCGTGCAACTATTGCAGAAGTAGAGCAGCTGCAGGCCGAGCGCAATGCCATTTCTAAGCAAATCGGCCAGCTTATGCGCGAGGGCAAAAAAGATGAGGCTGAGGCAGCAAAGTCTCAGGTTTCTGCCAACAAAGATCGCATTGCTCAACTTGACGAGAAGCGCGGTGTTGTAGAAGACGAGTTGTTTGCTTTAGTGGCCGCCATTCCCAATATCCCTGACGAAACAGTTCCTTATGGTAAGGATGACTCTGATAATCCTGAGGTTCGCAGCTGGGGAACTCCTCGCGAGTTTGATTTTGAGCCTCAAGCACATTGGGATTTGGGCCCTTCTACGGGCATGATTGATTTTGATCGTGGCGTAAAGTTGGCGGGTACTCGTTTTTATTTGTTGGGTGGTATGGGCGCTCGTATGGAGCGAGCTCTTATCAACTTCTTTATTGACATGCACGTAAAGGCAGGTTTTAAAGAGTGGTGGACTCCCGTTATTACCAATCATGATTCTTTGTTTGGCACTGGTCAACTTCCTAAGTTTGATGAAGACTTGTACCATGTAGAACCTAATCTGTACTTGATTCCTACGGCAGAGGTACAGCTTACCAATATCCACCGTGATGAGATTTTGGATGCTAGTCAGCTGCCTTTGATGTATACCGCTTTTACGCCCTGCTTCCGTGAAGAGGCAGGCTCTGCTGGGCGCGATACCCGCGGTATCATTCGCGTTCACCAGTTTGACAAGGTAGAGATGGTCAAGTTTGCCAAGCCAGAAGATTCCATGAATCAGCTTGAGTCTATGGTGGCTGAGGCAGAGGCTCTCCTTCAGGCTCTGGGTCTTCCGTATCATGTTGTTACTTTATGCACGGGCGACATTGGTTTCTCGGCACGCAAGTGTTATGACATCGAGGTATGGTTGCCTAGCTACAACGCATACAAGGAGATTTCTTCTTGCTCTAACTGTTGGGATTTCCAGGCGCGCCGCGCTAATATTCGCTATAAGGATCCCTCTGAGTTTAAGGGCACCCGTTTAGTTCACACCCTTAATGGCTCTGGTCTTGCTGTTGGTCGCTGTATGGCTGCTATTATGGAGAACTACCAAAACGCCGATGGTTCCATTACCATCCCCGAGGTTCTTCGTCCGTATATGGGTGGTATCGAGAAAATCCTGCCTGAGGCATAAATTGTAGTTTTCATTAGCACAGATTTTTCCTGGCTGTTTATATCCTCTTTGCTGCATATGCGGTGAAGAGGATTTTTTTAAACAAGAAGGAATGCGGTGTTTTGCATATGAGCGGCGGAGCAAATTAAAGAGAAAGACTAGAACATATGTTCTGAAATTGCTATACTGTAGATAATAAAACATAAGAGCACGGGGGTTGAGCATGGACCAAAAGTTAGAAAGTGTGTCGGTAAATAAAGCTGGAGATTTAGAGATTAAAGAAGAGCTTTTTGGACCAAACGTTATGGACATATATGAATCTAAGCAGTATGAGCATGGCATTACTATCAAAAAAGACAAAGTTCCCTTAGTTGCTGCAGTGCTTGGCAATGTGCAGGATGATATTACTGAGGTGGTATTTAATAAATTACGAGATACAGAGTACTATCTGGCTGATTTAATGGACCTGTTGGATTGTAAACGTATTACGTATACATATACTGCCCAAGCGGATGGAGTTACTCACTTCAGACCTTAAGATCCCTAGCTGTTAAGGGCGTCAGATGGGGCTATATCGGAAGGATAGAACGCAGCAAGGGGGGATTCAAAAAGTAATAAAAAGCCAGGGGTAACCCTGGCTTAAAAATACAACTGGTGCGGCGTACAGGATTCGAACCTGTGACGTCCTGATTCGTAGTCAGGCCCTCTATCCAGCTGAGGTAACGCCGCGTCCGTGTGCTTAACTATATTGCCACCAGCCCTAGGGGGTGTCAAGCAAGAATTCAAATTTTTTGAATATTAGGTAGTGCTAGGTAAATAAAAAGTTAATCCCTTGTTCATAACATGCGAAGTAAGGTATACCGTGCATTTCATATAAAGAGAAACAAAGATGCAATTTCATATTGACCTGCCCATTAGGGACAATGGCATCCTTTAAATCAGCGAAGTTTCGACGTGGCGAAAGGCTGGTATTTCATGTTACGAAGTGAAGTGCAGAGCAAAACTGGTTTAACAAGAAAAGCTATTGAATACTATGAGGAAAAAGGCATTATCAAACCTCAAAAACTGGACAATGGTTACAAGGACTATAGCAACAACGACTGTGAGCTTTTAGCTCATGTTTCTATATTACGAAAAATTGGAATGAGCGTACCTGAAATTAAAGAAGTGTTACGTTGTGGTAGCGCTGCACTTGCTTCAATGCTTAGAAAAAAGCAATACCAACTAGATATTGAAGAAAAGAAGAGTGCGATTCTTGAGCTTATCGTAAAAGGTGAAGACCAGAAAAAGATACATGAGAAGCTTCAGCAGCTAGAAAAAGAAGAAACTATTTACGAAAAATTACAAAGTGCGTTTCCTGGGTTCTTTGGGCAACTGTTCTTTCTAGCGTACCAGCCATTTTTAGATGAGCCCATTAGGAAGAATGGAGAAGAAGCATATGCACAATACATACGCTTCTTAGATGCATTACCTCCTTTTAAAGTAACCAAAGAAGAGCAAGAGTATATTGATAAAAGCAGTTCCTTTTTTGACAGGGCAGGCATAAAGGAGTTTCATAAAAATAAAATTAATGCTATTGCTAACATGGAGCTATGGTTAGAAGAAAACAAAGATAGCATTTCACAATATGAAGCGTACAAACAGAGTGAAGAGTATCAGAATAGTCTGTTCAAACAGGTTCAGGATAAATTACAAAACTATATGACAGAGAATAACTACTACGAAGTAGCGATACCGCTTATAAGAGCGTTTAGCAAGAGTTATGATGCTTATTATCAACAGTTGATTAAAGCAAATGACACCTACGTAAAGATGAGCAACTAAAAGTACTCATGTCATGGTACAAAGTGCCAAAAACAGCATCTTTTAACCTATACGTGTTTCTTTGGTTTTCCGTAAGCTATGGCTGTGTTTACTACAACTAGGAATATAAACAGGCCAATCATTACGTAGGTAGCCATATAACCTTGTAGTATAAAACCACAAACAACCGCCTCTACTATTCCAACAATAGCAGTAACAAGTCTACATGCACGCATTTGGTTTTGAGACAAGGGTTTCCTAAATGGTAGACCTATAAGATGTTGAGTTGGTAAGAAAGATGCAATAAAAATTATCAAACCAGGAAGTATATAAAGACTTGATAATAGTCTGGAAGAATCGTTATCACTTCCAGCTAATACAAGATGAATCCATACGGCAGTAATTGCCAAGCAGCATATAAAAACAGCAATCCCCGAGAAATATATCGAAGAGAATGTATTTCGAAAGTCAGAAACAATCGTTTGCTCTTGTTGTAAAAAATTTTTTAATTGTGCAAGAAAAACAAGACAAAATATAAGTGATAGTCCCGGCAGGGAAAACATCTCGTATTTTGATCCCCAGCGATTAACAATAGCATTAGCAGACCAATGAGCTGGAATCGTATCGGGAATGTGCGGCCAGAAGTATAGTAGGACACAGAGCGGGAGTGCGGCTACCAAGACAAATAGCATTACGAGAAGAATACGATTACGAAGCTTCATGGGATCTTGCTTTCGAGCTTGCTAAACCAATAGTTTTATAACTCTAGTATATCTATATATATACTTACTCAATAATCTTATAATGTAAGTGCTTTAGATGCTGCTAACGATACAGCTTTTCTCAAGCCTACTAGTTTCCAGTGAGCCTGCAGTATCTCTCTAATAAAGGATAGATATGCTCGTAGATGTTTGTTTTGATAGCACAAGTGAAAGCACGCTTAAACTTGCTGCACGAGAAGGCTACCCACTAGGAGAAATAGTGGTTTTCCCAGATGATGTATGTTTTGGTGCTATTAACACTATGGCTCCTAAAAAGAGAATGTCAGAATTAAAGCAGCGAGGATATAGCATCAATCAAGATTTTGAGACGCAGTACGAAGCTTTTCTTAACGCCATAGCACAGGCAGAAGCACTAAGAATATGGATGCTTCCCTATCCTTATGCAAAGCTTGGTTTGTTATATATAAGTTCTCTGGCAGATTCACAGACAAAGCTACAGGGCATCAAAGGCATAGAGCTCGTTACTCCATCAATACTATGGCTTGATGACAAGCATGTTAATACCACGTTTTTAACCGAGCTTATCGACGCGGTCTTTGATTTAGAACAAAAAATCTGTGCACAGCAGTGGCAAGAGCTCGTAAGAGAAAATGCGTCTTTTCGCATTATGGTACAAGGCATTCCAACAAGCTGTAATGAAAACGTGCTCGATGAAGAAATCATTGCCTTTTGCAAAAAGCATTCTGCGCTTATGGCTTGTAAATCGACTGGTAGAGAAGCCAAGAGAGAAGAAAGACAGTATGTTCTACAAAACCTTGCGCTTAGTCTTTCGGAGCACCTGTCTACAAAGACAGGTGGCATGCTTAATCCAGACTTCTATCTTTTTCGTATTACAAACCTTCTGGAAAAGGGTTTGATATAAGTCAAGCCTGTAAGAGTCTATAAGCCTAATTTTAAAGCAGGCATTGATTAATAATTGGCTAATTTAGTGAGATTCTATGCAGTCTTATGGCACGTTATGCCAGATTAGATATTTTTCAGTAAGTTAAAACAAAGCGTCTACCAGCAAAAACGCTAGTAGACGCTCATAATGTTCTGGCGGAGAGCTGGGGATTCGAACCCCAGATAGGATTGAGTCCTATACTCGCTTAGCAGGCGAGCACCTTCAGCCTCTCGGTCAGCTCTCCAAATAGTGGTGCATACGAATAATACCCTACTATACCAATTTTTGTTAGGGCAACTATGAGTTTGTATCAAAAACTTCAGACGTTACGACAATGTCTTGACAACAATCTGGAAGCGCATGCCAGCTAAAGTTAGGAAGCAATTCATTTGGCGTAACCGCAGTTCCTCGTGGAACCAATCCTGCCAAGTGAGCAAGAAACCCAATAATCTGCTGTGGTGTCACGCCACGTGCTTTTAGAGCACCAAGGTCAAGGTCTTTATTACGCTTAGAAAGACGATGCCCATCCGGAGCAATCAACAGAGGAATGTGAGCATACTGGGGGTGTGGTGCACCGAGCAACTCCTGCAAATATAACTGCCTAGGAACCGAGCTCAATAAGTCATTACCGCGCACAATTTGGTTAACACCCATGAGTGCATCATCAAGAACAACGGCAAGTTGATAGGCGTATACTCCATCTCCACGCTTGATAATAAAGTCACCACATTCAGTGGCAAGGTTTTGTCGATACTTGCCTTGTAGCAGGTCAGTAAAGCTGTATACCGCAGATTTGTCAGTATTGCTTGGTACGCGCAGGCGGATTGATGGGGTTTTATCGACAGCTTTTTGCTTACGCTGTATCAGTGATAGCGTGCGGCATGTGCCTGGATAGATATACGTTCCATCGCATGCATGAGGGGCAGATCCTGTATGGAGCTCTGCTCGCGTACAAAAACAGGGGTAGGTGTAGCCTGCAGCGGTAAGTGCGGCAATAGCTTGGTCATATATCTTAATACGGTCGCTTTGGAAATAAGGGCCCTCATCCCAAGTAAGGCCAAGCCACATCAGATCTTCCATCAGGGTGCGGGCGTGTTGTTTGCTGGCAGCTCGAGGGTCAATGTCTTCAATGCGTAAGATAATGTTTCCGCCAGCGCTTTTTGCGCCTAACCAAGCCATAAGCATGGAAAACACATTTCCTAGATGCATGCGGCCAGAAGGCGAGGGCGCAAAGCGGCCAACTACGGCTGTGTTGTTGGGATATGTAAATGTCTGGAACTGCATGCAAAGTATAGTAGCTCACTCAGCAAGTTAGATGAAACTGCAGGCAATATCGTATACAGTTAGAGTAGTAATAAAACACCGTTCGCTCTATGAGACGGGAGCTTCATGAAAAAGCACTTTAGTTTTGTGCGGGCATCGTTTGCTCTAGCGCTGTGCTGTTTGTTGACAATACCAGCGGTTTTGTTTGGATTGCCAAGCCAGGCACTTGCAAAAGATTATAGGATTGATCAAGTAAACATTAATGCTACGGTCAATCCTGACGGTTCTATGGACGTAGTGGAGAATCGCACCTTTGACTTTGATGGCAAATTTAATGGTGTGTACTGGAAGATTCCTGAGGGAACATATAAGGGACGTGCCATTACAGTTACAGACATCAAAGCAGGACTTGCTCAGCAGGGCTCGTTAACCCCATCCACTCAGTTTGAGCAAAACGATTCTGAAGACAACCAAACCTTCCAAGTTCTTAGCGAGAATGGCGTCAAGCGCGTTAAGATTTTTTATCAGGTCCGAGATGAAAAACAGTCGTATCTCATTAGTTATCGCATCAATAACGCAGTTTCCGCTTGGTCGGATTGTGCAGAGCTGTACTGGAAGTTTGTTTCTGATGGCTGGGATGTTCCTTCAAATAAGGTAACTTGTACCATCCACCTACCAGTTCCAGAAGGTCAAACCGTTATTCCAAAAGATAATGTTCGTGCTTGGGGGCATGGTGCTCTTACTGGTACCGTTACCCAATCAGAGGATAAAAAGGGCGTTGTTTTTAAGGTAGATACGGTTGGTTCTTCTGAATTTGCTGAGTCTCGTATTACTTTTCCAACAAGCTGGGTGAGCGGTGTTACCGCTTCTTCAGAGGCTAAATTGGATAGCATTATTGCTGAAGAGACGGCTTGGGCCAACAAAGCTAATCAAGAGCGTCAGCGGCTTCGTGAGCAACAGCGTCAGCGTGAAGCAACTACGCGCCATTTTGCAAATGTGCTCACACCAATTTTTGTTGTGGGTGTTCCTTTGGTATGTGTCTTGATGGGGTTCTTTGCACATGCAACCTATGCACGGTATCGCCGCTTGCATGATCCTCTGTTTAAGGGTTCTTATTTCCGTGATGTTCCCTCGAGTGATAACCCAGTGGTGTATTCCATTTTCCAAAACAGCGGAAACGTTAAAAGCAAGTTCCTCACTACAGCAATTATGCAGTTAAGTGCTAAAAAGGCTTTGCGTATCGATAAAATCGAGGGAGAATACGGTGGTTCTTCTTGGGCGCTTACGGCACTTAAAGACTACGATGATTTGTCAGATCCTATCGATCGCGCAACGTATAAGTTCTTATTTAAAAAGGTTGCTCAAGCAGCGCAGCATAGTAATGACGGCGCGCAAAAAACACTTCTTATGAGTGCCCTAGAAGAGGTAGCAAAGGAAGATTCCGAGAATTATACGGAATGGATAAACTCATGGAGTGCCAAGGCAGAGACAACAGCCTATGCCAAAGGCTATTTTGATGATACCCATAGCAATAGGGTATGGCTCATGATTCTTCTGGGCATTCTTGTTCTTGTGGTCTCTTTCATTCTTATGATTGCGGCGCTTCCCTTTATTTTCTCGGATTGGGGCAATCTGCTTGGTTCATTTGCATGGTTGTGGCCCCTCTATGCTGTATTAGTAATTGGTACGGTTGCATGGATTGGCTTCCAAGCACATAAGATGAGAAGCCTGTCTGCTGAGGGCGTGGAGCTGAATGCAAAACTACAGGCTCTTAAGCGGTGGTTTAGTGACTTTACGCGCCTTGACGAGGCCGTGCCTAATGATGTTGTTTTGTGGAGCAAGCTTCTTGTTATTGCGGTAGCTCTTGGCGTTTCCAAGAAGGTACTCGAGCAAATTAGAGTTGCGCTACCGCGCTATGTGGATGACGTGGATACCATTCCAACGTTTATCTGGTTAAACAGCTATGGTTGGGATGATCCGCCGCTTTCAAGTCTGGATCACAGTATTACAAGTGGTGCTATGGCAAGCGCTATTGCCTCATCATTAGACTCGTCTGGTGACGGTGACTTTGGTGGCGGTGGCGGTGGCTTTTCCGGCGGAGGCGGAGGAGGCTTCGGCGGCGGTGGCGGCGGAGGTGCATTTTAAGCACTTTTAGTGAAGTCACTACCGTTCGCCCATAAAGGGTTTTCTCGGTAAATATGTTATAAATATCGTCATTTTTACAGTTTTATGCACGATAGGTAATAAGGGGATGGCCGGTTTACAAAAGCTGGTATCCCCTTATGTTTTTGAGGGTAATACCGTTCACAGGCGTGCAAAATATATCGAATTGTTTTACAGTAGCTACGCGCTATTATTCTGTGTTGATAGCGCGTTTTGTTTCGCGCCCATTCGTGCAGTGCGAATGGACAATCCGTCGATCTAGAGGAGACACAATGGCTAAGTCTGGCGCAAGCCGCGTCGTCATCGCCCTTGGTGGCAACGCTCTTGGCAACACCCCTGAAGAGCAAATTGAGCGCGTTCGCAACGCTGCTCCTATCCTGCTTAAGGTTATTGAGCAGGGCAATGAGATCATTATTACCCACGGCAATGGCCCTCAGGTTGGCATGATCCAGAAGGCATTTACCTACGCAAACCAGACTGATGAGTCCATCCCCACCATGGATCTTCCTGAGTGCGGTGCTATGAGCCAGGGCTACATTGGCTATCACCTGCAGCAGGCAATTGGTGCAGCTATGCACAAGTCTTACAAGCGTTGGCACGTTGCTTCTGTTGTAACGCAGATTGAGGTAGACCCTGACGATCCTGCATTCCAGAACCCCACCAAGCCCATTGGTGCATTCCTTACCAAGGAGCAGGCAGACGCAGAGATGGCAGCTCATCCTGACATGATCTTTGTAGAGGACTCTGGCCGTGGCTATCGTCGCGTAGTTGCTTCTCCTGAGCCTAAGAAGATTGTAGAGAACGAGTCCATCCTTAACCTTTTGGACAATGAGTTCATCGTAATCGCTTGCGGTGGCGGCGGCATTCCTGTAGTTCGTGACTACAGCGATAAGGGCGCCTATAAGGGTCAGGCTGCAGTTATCGATAAGGACATGGGTGGCGAGCTTCTGGCTGAGGATTGCTCCGCAGATACCCTGGTTCTTCTTACTGCTGTTGATCACGTTGCCATTAACTTTGGTAAGCCTGATCAGAAGGATCTTGAGGACATCACCACTGAGGAGGCACGTCAGTACCTCGAGCAGGGTCAGTTTGGTAAGGGCTCTATGGAGCCTAAGGTTCGCGCTGCAGTTAAGTTTGCAGAGAGCCGTCCTGGCCGTACCTGCATCATTGGTTCTTTGGACAAGGCAGCCGAGGCTATGGCTGGTCTTTCCGGCACTCGCATTCACGCCTAAAATATGCTTGCATAAAGCAGGTTTTACCAAGAGGTTCGTCGATTTTGGCGGACCTCTTTGCGTTTCATAGCTGTGAATTTACCTATATAAGCTGCATCGCTTTTCTCGTCCACGTTACACTACTACTAGGTAAACTGTGACCTAAGGGAGGCCCCATGGCAGACATGCCCATTAAGAGAGCGCTCGTTTCGGTAACTGATAAAACCGGCGTTGTTGAGTTTGTAAAAGCGCTGGAAAACGAGTTTGGGGTCGAGGTGATTTCCACAGGAGGTACCGCACGCTTGCTGGCAGAGGCTGGTGTGGCTGTTACACCCATCGAGCAATACACGGGATTTCCTGAGATGATGGATGGGCGCGTCAAGACGCTGCATCCTAAGGTTCATGGTGGTTTGTTGTGTCGCCGCGCTAATGCACAACATGTGGCAGACGCCGTAGCTCATGACATTGGCATGATTGATTTAGTCTGCGTTAACCTGTATGAATTCGAGAAAACTGTTGCCAAACCCGATGTAAGCTTTGCAGATGCAATTGAGCACATTGATATTGGTGGCCCTTCCATGCTGCGTTCTGCAGCAAAAAATAATGAATCCGTAACGGTTGTAAGTAGCCCTGCAGATTATGACAGCATTTTGGCAGAGATGCGTGCTCATGCGGGTGTTACAACGCTCAATACCCGTCGTGCGCTTGCGCTTAAGGCATACGCTACCACAGCTGCGTATGATACGGCTATTTCTACTTGGCTTGCCGCTCAGCTTGCCACCACTCCAAAAACCTCTGAAGAAGTTGCGTCTGAGTTTCCCGAGCAACTGCTCATTACTGCCGCTAAGGAGCAGGATTTACGGTATGGCGAGAACCCCCGTCAGGCTGCTGCATTTTACGTAGATCCTCAGGCTCCCGAGCATTCGTTAGCCCGTGCACAACAAATCCAAGGCAAGCCTTTGTCTTATAACAATCTGTTAGATACTGATGCAGCATGGGGTGCTGTTCGTGAGTTTGATGATCCTGCTGTTATTATTCTTAAGCATCAAAATCCCTGTGGTTCTGCAACGGCAAAAGATGTGACCACTGCGTATGACCGCGCGTTTGCGTGCGACCCCGTGTCTGCTTTTGGGGGCATTATTGCAGTAAATCGAGAAGTGCCCCTGTCATTAGTAGAGCACTTTGCAGATAGTAATAAGCAGTTCGTTGAGGTAATGATTGCCCCAAGCTATACACCCGAGGCGCTTGAGCGCTTGTCTAAGCGCACCAATATGCGCGTATTAGCAACTGGTGGGGTAGACCGCACCATTGGCCATGAGATTCGTACCGTAGATGGTGGCTTGTTGGTGCAAGATATTGATCACGTAGATGAAGACGTAGCAAGCTTTACGGTTCCTACTAAGCGCCAACCTACAAAGGCAGAAATGGATGACCTTATATTTGCTTGGAAAGTGTGCAAGACCGTAAAATCCAATGCAATTTTGGTCGCCAAGGATAAAGCGGGGCTTGGTATGGGGCCTGGCCAACCCAATCGCGTTGATGCTGCTTTGTTGGCTTGTGAGCGTGCTCAGAAAGCGTGTGAGCGTATGGGTGTTGAGGCAACGGGCTTAGTGGCGGCTTCCGATGCGTTCTTCCCCTTCCGCGACAATGTAGATGTGCTGGCAAAACATGGTGTGACGGCTATCATTCAACCTGGTGGCAGCGTGCGCGACGATGAGTCTATTGCAGCCTGTAATGAGTATGGCATTGCCATGGTCTTTACGGGTACTCGCCATTTCCGCCACTAAAGACGCGCTTGGTATATATCATGCAGAGGCTCTGCATGGGTGGTAGGGTTTGCTGTATGCGCTTGCTTGTACGTAACCGCTTTTGAACTAGCTGGCCCAAAAATCCTTACGCAGAGCTTCTCGGTTGGCTTGTCCACATTTCTTCATGATGTTGTGCAAGTGCGTTTTAATAGTGCCTTCGGCCAAAATAAGCTCATTGGCAATTTCTCGGTTACTTTTTCCTTGCATGGTGAGGCCGAGAATCTCTCGTTCGCGTTTTGATAAGCCATGGGCAGCTGCATAAGCAGGAAGACGGTCTTCAATGTGGCCGGTAAGGCGATTGGCTTCGCCTTCATCTGTTTTTGCCTCGGGAGGCTCATTAAAGTGCAAGCTTATGATTTCGAAGGCGGGGCGCACGACGGTATAAGCAAGGTACAGCATCATGATATTCTCGGAAAAATTACGTGACGAGAGGAATAATGCTGCAAAAATACTGTCTGGTCCAGGAATAGGCAGGTCAAGAATTACAAAGGTGTCCTCAATAAGGATGCCTACAATCAAGATGCTTAGAATAATCATCATATGAGTGCGCTTGGTAATGCGCTGCTGCATAATCTCATCATTGCTCTTATGGTAGCGGTATCGTGCATACACCAGGCATGCTATGAGTGAGATTTGTCGCATGGTGTAAAACAGCCACTGTCTTAGGGCGCCGTAAGGCATGGTTGCAACAATAAGCGTGCACATAATAATAAAGACAAGAGCGGGAATGAATACCGCACGCAGATGGTGCACATCAACAATATCGAGGACAACATACCAGAAGCACGATAGTATTGCTGCGCCAATAAGAATGCGAAATGCAGGGAAGTCAATGCTGTAGTAATTAGAAGGATTGATGCTAGAGATATTTTGCACCATCCACTCTGAGCCAAAGATGCTGGCAAGTTCCGCAAAGTAAAAAATAAAAAACAAGGCTTGTGGGATATAGCGGTTTCGGTGGGAGACCGCCCAAGCCGCCCCGCAAATACTGGCCGTTGCAATGCAGATAAAAAGTAACGCAATTGTATACACAAAGAAGAATAAACTCATGTCAATCTTCTCTCTACTCCTATAAACCCCCCAATTATTGTTAAGTCTAGCTTACGTATACCGAGCCGGTAGCAATAGTTTATCGAGGTTTAAAAACCGTCAGCATTCATAAACTCAAATGACCTGGACGCAAAAGCCTGTGAGTTCCATCGTTATAGATGAAAGTGTGCGCACAAATAAGCGCATGGTAACTATGGGGCGAGCCCTTTTGAACCCTTTTGAAAGGAGGTTGCACAATGGAGAAGAAAAAGTTCAGCTTTATAAGCGTAATTCTTTCCGTTATTTGCGTTGTGTTTGTAGCGGAAGCTGCAGCACCCGCAGCAGCCATTGGCAATGCACAGTTTTTCTGGTGGGTCTTTCTTATCATCACCTTTTTGCTTCCTTACGGTATGGTTGTTGCTGAGCTTGGTACTACCTACGACTCCGATGGTGGTCTGTACGATTGGATTCGTGAAGCATTTGGCGATAAGTGGGGTTCTCGCGTAGCCTGGTATTACTGGATTAACTATCCTTTGTGGATTGCTTCCTGCGCAACCTTGTTCCCCGATATTCTTGGGATGGTATTTGGCATTGAGTTTTCTTTGATTGCCAAAATGGCCATTGAATTGGCATTTGTTTGGGTAGTTGTTGTCATGTCCTTCTCGAAAGTGTCTGACTCTGAGTGGATTCTTAATGGCGGCGCAGTTATTAAGGTGGCTATCGCGGTTGCTGTTGGCGCGCTTGGTATTTGGTACGCCACCCAAAACGGCTTTGCTTCCGACATGTCTGCCCAGACGCTGCTTCCCAGCTTTGATAGTTCTGCGCTTACTAACCTGTCCATCATCCTGTTTAATTTTATGGGTTTTGAGGTTGTTTGCACCTTCGCTTCTGATATGGAGCATCCCGAGAAGGACATCCCCAAGGCAATTATTCTTGGCGGTCTTGCTATTGCGGCCATTTATCTATTTGCATCTTTTGGTATTGGTGCAGCTATTTCTGCCGATGCAATCGATCCAGACTTTGGCATGATTGTTGCCGTTCAAACTATGGTAGGCAATTCGCCTATCTTTGGCATCATTGCTATTGCATTCTTGCTTACCCTGTTTGCCAATATGGCCTCTTGGTCCTTTGGCGTTAACTTTGTTGCCGATTATGCTGCTAAGCATGGCAACATGCCTCAGGTGTTTGCTCGCGAAAGTGCAAAGACCGAGATGCCCAATGGCGCCGCTATCGTAGATGGTGTTGTGGCTTCTTTGGCCTTGTGCCTGCAGCTTATCCCCAATGAGACCATCGCTAATAATATCTTCTGGATGCTTTTCTCGATGAACGTAGTATTTTTGCTTATTAGCTACATTCCTATGTTCCCCGCATTCCTTAAATTGCGTAAGGTCGATCCCAACCGCGAGCGCGTTTTTAAGTTCCCCTTTACGGGCGCTATGCAGATGATAGCTTTGGCTGTTCCTGCGATTGAGCTGGTGCTGTGCATCATTGCCACCATTGTATTCCCCGTCTTTGAAGGAGACTGGAGCTTCCTTATTGGCACGCTGGTGTTCATTGCGCTTGGCGAGGTAGTACGCGTGTGGTCTGCTCGTGGTCGTAAGGTTGCATACCAGGGTTTAACGCCCGAGCTCGCTGCTCAGCGTCTTGCTGATGAGGCTGCTCAACCTACTGAAAATACCGAGGAGTGAGCAACTTCTTCTCAGTGTTCCTGTCCGATGTAATGGTTTAGCCGCTGTCTATCCATTATTAATTTTAATAATGGATAGACAGCTCCAAAAAAGAAAAAAGGCATCAAAGTAAAGGAGAGTATCTCATGACTATGCCCAAAGATTTTATCGACACAAATGACTTCACTAAAGAGCAGATTCTTGCTATTGAGGATCTTGCTATTGCAATGAAGAAGGCCATCAAAGTTGACGGCTACTATCCTCACCTGCTGCGCAACCAATCGCTTGGCATGATTTTCCAGCAGGTATCTACGCGCACCCGCCTTTCTTTTGAGACAGCCATGACCGACCTCGGTGGCCATGCACAGTTTTATGGCCCTGGCACCATTCAGCTTGGTGGCCATGAATCCCTGGGCGATACCGCTCGCGTTATGGGTTCTTTGCTCGACATCATGATGGCTCGCGTAAATCGTCACAAGGATGTGGCAGGCCTTGCGGAGGGCTCAGCGGTTCCCGTAATTAACGGCATGTCTGAGTTCAACCATCCAACTCAGGAGATGGGCGATCTTCTGACCATGCTCGAGAATCTTCCCGAGGGCAAGTCTATCCAGGACTGCACCTTGGCATTCATTGGTGATGCAACCCAGGTCTGCGTTTCCTTGATGTTTATTGCTTCCAAGATTGGTATGCACTTCGTGCAGTTTGGGCCTCAGGGTCACCAGGTGTGCGACGGTGGTTTGCACGTGGGCACCAAGGAGGAGCGTGCGGCGTTTGGCCGCCAGCTCATGGAGATTGGCGAGAAAAACTGCAAGGAGTCTGGCGGCACCATTGTTATCTCTGACGACATTGAGTGCATCAAGGGCGCAGACTTTATCTACACTGACGTATGGTATGGCCTGTATGATGAGGAGGAGTCTGGCGAGAATTACATGGACGTCTTTTACCCCAAATATCAGGTAACCATGGACATGATGAACTTTGCTGGTCCTCACTCCAAGTTCATGCACTGCTTGCCCGCTACTCGCAATGAGGAAGTAACCGATGAGGTTATGGATGACCCTGCGCGCTCCTTGTGCTGGGATGAGGCAGAAAACCGCAAGCACTCCATCCGCGCTCTTCTCGCCACGCTGGGCAAGCGCACCCCGCTTAATGACGAGGATGTCGAGTACTCCGCTAAGGCAGAGCTTCATGCTGCTCTCGATAAAATCAACGAGCTCCAAGCATAACGCTTGCCGCGCACTGTCTACCAGATGCCGGAGGCACAAGGCTTCCGGCATGTTTTTGGAATCAAACAACCAAGGAGGTTCCACATGCGTACTATTACAGAATCTGAGTCCACGCCTAAGGCTGATGGCTTCTTCATGCCTGCAGAATTTGCTCCTCAAGATCGCGTTTGGATGGGCTGGCCTCATCGTACCGATACATGGGCAAACGGCGCTAAGCCTGCTCAAGAGCAGTATGCGAATGTAGCTCGTGCAATTGCAGAGTTCACCCCTGTTGTTATGTGTGTCAATCAGGTTGACTATGCAAACTGCAAGGCCGTGTTCGAGAATGACGAGAACGTAACTGTTCTTGAGATGACCACCGATGATGCATGGTTCCGTGATACTGGTGCAACCTACGTCATCAACGGCAAAGGCGAGAAGCGCGCTAACCACTGGCACTTTAACGCTTATGGCGGCATGGTTGATGGTCTGTATTTCCCTTGGGATAAGGATGAGCAAATTGCTCTGAAGATGGCTGAGTTCTCTGGAGTGCGTCGTTATCGTCCCGATGACATGATTTTGGAGGGAGGCTCCATTACCGTTGATGGCGAGGGCACCGTTATCGTTACTGATCAGTGCTTGTTGTCTCCCGGTCGCACTGCTTCTGCAGTACGTGTAGACGAGCCCGAGGCAGGCATTTGGCCTACCTTTGCTCTTAAGTATCAACCTTGGAGCGAGGAGCTTCGTGAATATATGACCGAGCACCTCAAGCAGTATCTGGGTGTCGAGAAGGTCATCTGGGTTAAGGAAGGCATTGATCCCGAAGAGACTAACGGCCACATTGACGACGTTGCCACCTTCGTTGCGCCTGGTGTTGTTGCAGTTATTTGGACCGACGATCCCGACTATCCTTTCTATAGCCAGTGCCATGCAGCATATGAGACTCTTTCTAATGCAACCGATGCCAAGGGTCGTAAGCTTAAGGTATACAAGCTTCCCATGCCCGTTAACCCACTGTTCATGACTCAGGAGGCTTGCGATTCTATTGATATTGATGAGAACGCAGAGCCTCGCGTTCCCGATGAGCCACTCATTGCTTCTTACATGAACTACCTCGTAACCAATAAGGGCGTTATCACGCCTCAGTATGGTGATGAGAATGACGCGCTTGCTCTTGAGACCCTCCAAAAGATTTACGATGAGACCTGGGGTGAGGGTGAGTATAAGGTAGTAGGTGTACAGTCTGAGCAGGTCGTATACGGCGGCGGTAATATCCACTGCATTACGCAGCAGGAGCCCAGTGCTTAAACCCAACACTTAAGCCCAGTGCTTACATGGTGGCCTGACCATATAACACAGCTAGCATACCTTGCTATGGTAAGGGCCCTTCGCACAAATAAATAGCCTCCCATTTCTTAGGCAGTTCATGCACGAGAAATGGGAGGTTTTCTTATGCGTTGGACCCTTTTTACGTGCTGTTTAAAGTGCGGATATGTACGGGTGCGTGTGGATACGTACAGATACGTACGGATACTTACGCTAAGAGAGCTCCATACAGATAGCTTGCCCAGCCCGGATCGTTTGGGTCCGGGTTTTCTTGAATGCGCTGCATACCACGGTGTTCATAAAAGCACCAGTTAGAAGCGCTATCGGTGGTAAGGAAAAAGCCAGCAGCACCAGCTTCTTTAAAGAGTCTTACCATGCCATCCACCAGTTTGCCCCCAATACCTTTGCCGTGCAAAGCAGGTTCAAGCATAAGCAAATTGAGCTCTGCTTGTGCATAGGGGTTGTCAGGATTATTGACGATAAAATCATCGGCTAGTTTGTGCTCACGTAAATCACCAAATAACGCCCCTTCAAGGGTGCTGTTGCCCGTCTCCTCTACACGCTTGTTACCACGTTCAATAAGTTCCTCAAGGCGCGGGCGCCAACTTTCCACGATGGTTTGCTTGCCATGGGGACTCAAACCGCCAAGGCAAACACCTACCACTACACCGTCTTTCTCGGCAACATAAGCAAGGGGAGAGCGCAAAAGCGATCCTGCCAAACTAAGAGAACCACACAGAAGCTTATCGTCGGGAAGCTCCACGTTATTAGTCCAAATGTGGGTGTACAAAGTGGCAACGTCTGTGAAGTCATCCTCTGTAAACAGGCAGTACGTAATGCCTAAGTCATTGATTTTCTCGCCCATATGTGCTCCTTTGCGACCTTATGCCATACGGTCTTTGGCATGTTTTGTTGGTATACCTCAACCACTCACCCATCATAACCGGTCGGTTGCCGAACGGGATAGATTGCGCATTATATTCTTCACGGAGTTTCGATAAGTTTTATACGTATGCGTTTTTGTTTTTTCGTAAAGGAAGCGAAGAAAGAAGGTGAGTACATGGCATCCCAACACAACAGGAAGAAGGCTGTTGTTGCAGCTCTCGTCCTCAGTTTAGGTCTTGGAACTGTAGCAGCTCCCCCGCTGGCAAATTTTGTGAATCAGCGTGCTTTGCTCATTGCAACGGTTGCTCAGGCCCAGACAGTCGGGAAGTTCGAACGTACTGACGCAAAGGCAGTTGCCGGACAAAAGGTGGGCATCTCCATGACGGAGGAGCGTTCCTATAAGGCAACCGTACCTACAAAGGCTGCTAGTGTAGAGGAGCTCCAGCAGCAAATTGATGCCGGTAAGGTTACGTGGACTCTGTCCCGCGACAAGGGCATTATGGATCCAGAAATCTACCCCAAGCAGTATATGGGTGGCAAGCTGGATGAGTGGAAGACCGTTGCTGTTAAGGTAAGCGGAAGCCCCAAGATTGCTTCTCAGCCTATGTTTAGTGACATCACTATGAGGGCAGAGGAAGTTGATGGTACGCCCAGCATCGTTCTTACCTTTAACAACAAGCTGCTCTTTGGTCTTGATGGTATTGACGTACGCGCCCGTGCTACGGTGCGTTCTGCCATGTATGACTATACAGGCACCTTCAAGCTTGCATGCTCAGTGGATGGAACTGAGCTGTACAGCACTGACGTTGATGTTCGTCCTTATGACGAGTACCGCACTCAGGAAGAGATTTATAAAGAGCTGCCTGAGCTAGTGGCACAGGCCAACGCCAATGGTATGTATGCAGAGATTCGTGAGCTGGGTAAGACGGTGCAAGGGCGTCCTATTCAAGCTGTCTTTGTTGCTAAATCTAAGGCTGATTTAGACAATTACCAGGCACTTAAAAAGCGCATGGAATCTGAGCCTGCAAAGGTTCAGGAAGAGGTAAAGGCAGGTACGCTTAAGTATAAGGTACCTGTTGTATACAGCAACGTTCATGCGGATGAGATTGTAGCTGTAGATGCAGTCATGCAATTTATGCGTGACCTTTCTACGGGCAAACCTCTTGAGTACAAAACCATAACTAGCCTTACCGATGCTGGTAAGCAAGAGCTTGCTACCGAGATGTCAGCAGATGGCAAGGTTTGGTCTGATCTTATTAAAGATAAGGTTACTGGCGTTGGTTACCTGCGCGGTGATGGTGGCGGTGGCAGTGTTGCTTCTGCAGACCTTTCTGAGGAGCAGCTTGATAAGTACTACAACAGAGAGACCAAGACCTTTGATCCCTCTAAGCTGCTGGATGACATGTTCTTTGTACTCATTCCTTCCGAGAATGCAGATGCTCGCGAGGTAAATGTACGTACCAATGCCAATGCATTTGACCTCAACCGTGACAACACCTATCAGACACAGCCCGAGACTCAGGCAATGTCTGGTTTCTTGTCTCAGTGGAACCCCCTGTCTTTGCATGAGGTTCATGGCTACTATGAGCAGTATCAGGTAGAGCCATGCTCTCCTACGCATGATCCCAACAACGAGTATGACCTGTTTATTGACACGGCACTCGCTCAAGGTGAAGCCTTTATGGCTGCTTCTATCTCTAACAATGAGACCATCAATTCCGTACAGATGCCCATGCGCGACTATCTGAAGAAGCAAAGTGATGGCTCTAAGTATTGGGCAGAGCCCTTTGATGATATGTCTACGAGCTATACCCCTCAGTACGCTATGATGCACGGTACCAATGCATATACCGTTGAGGCTCCCTCGGCAAACGTAGATGCCGTGTATGCGCTTGAGTACGGCTTTATTGGTAATGCAGACTTTATCGCCGCCAACAAAGATCGCATGTTCATCAATCAGCTTGAGCGCTTCCGTCGTGGTATCGAGAATATCGACGCAGACGCTATTCGTCCCTACTATGTAGATCAGTATGATGTTGCTGGTGCTGAGGCAGACCTCTTCCGTCCTCAAAACAATGAGAACCACAATTTCTTCCCTGAGTATTACGTCATTCCTATGGATGCCAAAAACCAGCAGGACCGTGCAGCTGCAAGCAAAACTATTGCCTTGCTTTTGCACAATGGCGTAAAGATTGATCAACTTACCAAGGAAGTTACCGTTGGCGATAAAACCTATGCTGCTGGAACGGTTATTGTTAACATGCGCCAGGCAAAGCGTAATATGGCTAACTGCGTTCTCTATCCCAACCTCGTCATTTCTGATTGGGCACAGTACACGCTGTATTCTGAGCCTGTTACTAACTTCGCTGAGTTCCGTGGCTTTGACATGGACACCATTCGCAAGGTTGGTGCTTTTGCAGCAGAGTCCATGGAGCAAATAACTGAGGCTCCTAAGACCGCTACTGTGTCTGAGGGTCAGGGTGCTATCTCCATTATTAAGAATAATGGTCTTGATGCTATTAACGCAGTAAATGCCCTGCTCAAAGATGGTAAGGGCGTTGGCCTTATTACTGAAGGCGACCATGCGGGCAGCTATGTTGTAGCAGCGTCTGACCTGACGGCAGTTCAGGACAAGTGGACCTTAGATGTGGTTAACACACAAGACATGCCTAAGGCCAAGAAACTTGCTAACAACATTAAGGTATACGTTCCTGTTGGAAATTCCGACTTTGTGACCGACGCAGACGGTAACGAGGTCGGTATGAAGGGATACAAGAATCGCCTTAACACCGAGCGTGGTTGGGATATTTTTGCCCTTCAGACTCAGATGGGCTTTGAGCTCACTACCAACCTGGATGAGGCTAATGTTATTGTTGGCTCCCAGTATCCCGTTAACGCAGATGAAGTAGTGGCCAAGATTAAGGCTGGTACTCCTTATATTGCGTACACCGCAGATGCCATGGGCTTCCTTAAGGAAAGCAATCTTATGCCCGGGTTTGCAGGCGTGCCTGATAATGACTGGTGGGGCTTTGACGCTTTGAGTAAGGTTGAGTTCCCCGAGAAGGACATCATTACTGATACCTATGCAAATGAAGGTGACTTCAAGATGTATGGGTACGGTGGTGGTTACATCACCGATGTTCCTACTGGCGGAAAAGTTCTTATCAAGACCACTCAGGATGAACCTCTCGAGGCCTTTATGACCAAGGAGGCTATCCAGAAGTATAAGGGCTCTATTCAGGCTATTGATTATCAGCAAAATGGTGTAAACGTAGCCGTCTTTGCTAATACCTTGGTAAACAAGGCTCACCAGCAGGATGACTATCGCTACCTCACTGCAGCTCTGTATTCCAAGCTTACGGGCGAGGACTTTGTGATTGACAACCCCACTCCTGCCTACAAGATGATTAAGGAAACCCCTGAGGTTAAGCAGGGCGATACCGCATTGTTTGCTTCTGATGCTCCCTTTAACAAGTTTAAAGAAGTACAGGTAGATAATGAGATTGTAGATCCTAAGTTCTATACCGCAGCTGATGGTTCTACCGAGATTACCCTAAGCGGGGACTTTACCAAGACCCTTGCTTTGGGCGTGCACTCCATCACTATTGTTTCTAATGATGGTCAGGTAAGTGGCAAGTTCACCGTTGTTAAGGCAGCAGATCCCAACAATCCCAACAATCCTAACAACAATAACAACAAGCCTCATGCAGACGATAATAAGCCTGGCACCAAAAAACCTGGCACGCACAATCCCTTTGGCAAGCTGCTTCCCAAGACGGGTGATTATGCAACTGCAGCAGTACCTTTCATTTTGGTTGGTGCGGCTGTAGCTGGTGGAGCTGCCTATTACTTCAAGAAAAAGGGCGGAAAGAAATAAGCCACGGTGACTAAGTGACTAATTTCTTGCAAGGCGTGTAACGTTTGGCACAAGCAAACCGAGTCAGAGACATGTGTTTCTGGCTCGGTTTTGTTTGTTGGAAGTCGTTGCAAGAAACCGCTTACCGTTGTTAGACATTTTTATTCGTATGCTGGCTACAATATCGATATTGCATTTTGCAACGTAGTTGTCATGCAAACAACAGAGTCATGCAAACAACAGAGCGTAGGTATATCTATTTTTGGCGGGAGTAAAGATGGATCAAACGGCAAATCAAGCTTTTGAGCTGGGAACTCCAGCAATCGTATGCCGCTGGCGCTTATGCGCATCAACGCTTCCATTAGAGAACCGCCTGCTTCGTGCCTTAGGTAAACGCAAGATACACAATGAGCCCGTGTCGCGCAAACTGCTTGCATGGGCAAAGCAGCACTTGGAATGGACATTGTGCAGCGGTTCTTCTGAATACCCCGATGGCACGCTTATGGTTGTTATTGATGAGGATGGCCAGGCAATTATGTCGGTAGGCCCCTATGTAGCTTTGGAGTCAAACAGCCTGAGCGCGCTTATCGATCGTGCTCGCCTTTCGTATGTGGAGGCGCAAAAGACCTGTGTTGCACCAGAGACGCTTTGGGTGGTTAAAAACGAGGTGCTCTATGCTGGCGTAGAGCCTGGTAGGTTTATCTCAGGCGTTTCTCTGCTTGTTGCAGATTTAGCCCGCACACTGGGTATTCCTGTGGTGTATGATCCAGACGTGGTGGAAAAACTTGCACATAAGCAGATGGCCTTTGATCAAGTCTTTTTATGTTCAGATGAGCATGGTGTTGTGGCTGCTGATGGCTATAACACAGGCATGGCACAAAAGTTTGTAAGCAGTTATCACACCTTATTTGAAAAACAGCGTAAAAAGATGCAGACAAGGTAAGTCCTTGGTAAGGCGTCCTCCTTTAGGCTTTAGGAAATGACGGCTAATGCGTTAAACTGGATGAGTTGTCTGCTAAAGGAGTTCACTTTGTCGAGTATACAAAAGACTACACGCCTTGCACGTATTGGCATGATTGCTGCGGCATACGCAGCTGCCAGCATTATGACGTTACTGTTTTTGAGCGGTCTTGCTTGGGGGCCCGTGCAATTTAGAGTTTCAGAAGCACTTGTGGTACTTGCGCTGTTTACTGTAGATGCTGTTCCTGGCTTAGCGCTTGGCTGTGTAATTGCAAATGTGGTCAATGTTGTGCTGAGTGGCTCAGGCGCTCTGGGTCTGTTTGATGTAGTCTTTGGTTCATGCGCCACACTTTTTGGCGCTTGGATTACCTGGCGTTTGCGTGATAACCCCAAGCTGGCGCTGCTTGGTCCCGTGCTAGCAAATGCTCTTATTGTCTCGGCATATTTGCCAATAATTCTTGCCGGCCTAGGTTTTTATACCATTCCGTTTACTTCTATTTCTCTTGAGGGCACCTATCCATTTATGTACTTGTTTGGCTTTATTGCTACTGGCCTTGGTGAGGCCGTGGTGCTCTATGTTTTAGGATTACCTTTGGCTACAGCGCTCAGTAAAGCCTCTTTTATTCAAAAAATGAAGGAAGAAGCGTAATGCGTCGACTTGACGAGCATGGATACCAAATACTTTTTATAATTGCGAGTATCTTAGGTAGTATCACAATTTTGTTTTTATCCTATGCACTCGTTGAGGATATGGATCTTGAGTCAATACTTATCGTTCTTATAGCTATAAGTTCAATTCTTATTTTGGTACTGGGTGGTATTTTTTATCCACAAGAGATTAGAACGAATACTACTCGTCAGGTTTTACATGCGGCATATCATATATCCGAAGTGCTGCAAAATGGACTTACGTACAGCAACGCTAATGCTATCTGTAAGATTTTGCTTAAATATGCAGATGCGGATGCTGTAGCCATTACAAATACGGAGGCCGTTTTAGGATATGAAGGACAAATGGCTTCCGAGTATCCTTTAGGTACACCCATTCATACGTCGGCAACAAAAGAGGTTTTGCAAACGGGTGTTACTACGCTATTTAGACAAATTGCCACTACGGGTGCTTCGGGTACCCACACTATTCCTGCGGGAATCATTGGCCCTCTTATAGTGCGCGATAAGGTCATAGGCGTTGTAAAGTTTTATTATCATAATCCCCGCAAGGCAAATCGAACACAGTTTGCGCTGGTTAAAGGCTTATCAAACCTGCTTTCTATCCAGTTGTCTGCCGAAGAACTGGAGCGGCAGGCAGAGCTTACTGCTAAAGCAGAGGTCAAGGCCCTACAGGCACAAATCAATCCTCATTTCTTGTTTAATACGCTTAATACTATGGCGTCACTCACCAGAACGAATCCCATGCGTGCTCGTACCTTATTGCGTGAGTTTGCAACGTTTTATCGGCAAACCTTGGAAAACTCAGAGGCGCTCATTTCCATAGAGAAGGAATTGGAGCAAACACGCCGGTATTTGAGTTTTGAGCATGCTCGCTTTGGCGAAGACCGCATCATAGAGCGTGAATATATTGAGCCTGGTTGTGAACAAATCCAAGTACCAGCATTTATCATCCAGCCTATCGTAGAAAATGCAGTGCGTCATGCCATGCGTGATGATGGACCGCTGCACATCGATATTCACATTGCGACTGAAGGAAATGACATTCTGATTTCTGTGACGGACGATGGCTTGGGTATGGACGAAGAGGCGGCCTCTCGTTTGGCAGGGGAGCCCGTCAGTCCTGATTCTACAAGCGAGAAAGGCACAGGCATTGCCATGCGTAATGTTCAAGAACGTATCGAGCATATTTTTGGTGCTGATTCGGGTATAGAGATAATGTCACGCCCAGATGAAGGCACGAGCATTTCTATCCGCCTTGCCAATGCAGTGGCAAATAAACTCTAAGCGGTATGAAGTTTGCTATTATTAGGTGTTGTGTCAGTTACGTATGAGTTTGTTACCTAACTGAGATTGCTAGAACGGAGTACGTATATGCTTTCTGCGATGATCATTGATGACGAAGCCCCAGCACGTTCTGAGCTTAGTTACCTCCTCAAGGAGACCGGTCGCGTAGATTATATCGTGGAAGCCTCTAATGCTCGTCAAGCTGTAGAGAAACTCATGGAGGGCCGCGTAGACGTCCTGTTTATGGACATCTCCATGCCAAAAACCACAGGTATGCAGCTTGCAGAGGCTATGCAAAAAATCAAGAATCCTCCTGCCATAGTGTTTGTTACGGCTCATAGCGAGTACGCGCTTAATGCTTTTAATGTAGACGCCGTGGACTATCTTATGAAACCAGTAGAGAGTGAGCGTTTGACGCAAGCTCTTAACAAGGTGCAAAAGCGTTTGGCTCCCGCCACGGAAGGGCATACCGCTATCGAGCGTATTCCTGTCGAGAAGGCCGGTCGTAAAGTTCTTGTTCCTGTAGACACCATTCGCTACATTGAGGCAAAGGATGACTATTCCTGTATTTACACAGATACCGATAGGTATTTGTCTACTACCTCATTAGCTCAATTGGAAAACAAGCTGTCTGCACACGGGTTCTTCCGAGTACACCGCGGTTATATTGTTAACTTGGAGTACATCGAAGACGTAGCAGGCGTTTCTAGTGGTAATTTACAATTGGGGTTGAGTGGCATTACTGACAAGAAAATCTCTGTTTCTCGTCGCCGTGTTGTTCAGCTCAAGCGTACGCTCGGCATTTAACTGCACATAAGCGGTAGTGGCTTTAGTACCATAACAAAGGCATATCATGGCTAAAAATGAGATTTCCATTGGCGTTGTGAGTGACACACATGGCATGTTATCTGATGCATTGTTGGCAGAGCTTGCCACTAATGACTATATCGTTCATGCAGGAGATATTTGTTCTACCAGCAACTATGATAGTCTCTGCAAGATAGCACCGCTGTATGCCTGTCTTGGCAATAATGATGGGCGTTATCTCTATGGTCCTCATGTAGGCAAGATTACTCGTTTTGTATTGGGAGGCTTGCGCTGGCAAGTTTGTCATTATCGCGAGATGCTGGATGTAGATAGCTGTGACATTGCAATTTGCGGCCACACCCACAAGCCTTTTGTAGAGCATACAAAATCCAACGTGTTAGTCATGAACCCTGGCAGTCCTACCTATCCTCGCACTATGATGGGTCCTACCTGCGGAAAGATTGTTGTATCAGAAGGAAAGATTATCTCTGCTGATATTGTTCTTCTTGATTAACGTGTGTCTTACAGCCTGCAGAGGCAGTATGTCTGCTTAAAAGCGTAAGAGAAAAACGACCGTCCGTTTAAACAGGCGGTCGTTTATGTCCGAGTCATATGTGCTCAAGCAGCAAGGCAGATAGATAGTCAATTCAAGCTGCACAGCAGGTACATACCTAAAAATGCCTCAAAATCTTAGAGGTTCTCGTTAATTTCTTTAATAAGAGCAGCCTTAGGCATGTTGCCTACCATCGTATGAACAGGCTGACCATTCTTAAAAAGAATCAAGGTTGGAATAGAAACAATGTGGAACTTAGTGGCCAAATCTGCCTCATCATCTACATTGCACTTACATACCCTAATGGTATCTGCCATCTCGTCAGATACTTCCTCAACAACGGGACCCAACGCACGACAGGGGCCGCACCAAGTTGCCCAAAAGTCTACGAGCACGGGCTTATCGCTGTTTGCTACCAATGTGTCAAAAGTAGCACTGGTTACTTTCTCAGAAGCCATAGTTCCTCCCATTCGATACGGGCAAGTCCACCCGTAAAATGTTTAGCTGAGGTTTTTGTACCCAGCTCGCCAAAATTATGACGCGCGGTACAATTTGTTTTAGTCAATTTATGATTGGAATGTGATGGCGCCTATGTCAAACAGCCGAGAAACCCGTCGTGCAGCGTATGTTTCCAAGGCATGTGCTGAGTTTGAGGCTCTTGCAGAGCGTGGCGTGTATATGTCTGGTAACGCCGCAGCGTCCGTTGTACTGCTTAAAGGTGAGCTCACTGCTGCAGATGCAACGCAGCTCTTTTCTGGACCAGATGGTGTAGCGCTGCGTGCCGCACTTGAACAGTTGGGGTATGCGCCTCAATCGTGGGGTGGTCTTGCAAGTTGCACGGTCGGCGGTATTCCCCTTAATCCAGCAATCTTGCGAGAAGCTCTGTGTGCGTTTGGCCCAGATACCATTATTATATGTGATGAGGCAGCAGCCCAGGTTTTTCGTGAAGCGTATGCAGATGAACTGGCGGCTTTACCAGATATTACACAAGCTATGTTGGATAGAGGAGTGGTAGCTTTGCTGCTGGGTATGCGCGTTCTTAACCTGGGAGGATTTGAAGCCTCGCTATCAGACAAGGCATCCAAACTCAAAATGTGGCATGCTCTTAAGCAGCTCCCTGCTTTGGGCGAGCCTTTTTAATGCAGCAAATCCTTGAATGAAAGGTAAGTCATATGTCAAACATCACCGCACCCATCAAAAAACCCGTCGACGCAACACAAACAGCCGCATGGGCTTCTCTGCAAGCACATTTTGATACGGATTTTACCCAGCCTAACCTGCTCAAAACGTGGTTTGCTCAGGACCCAACACGTGCAGAAAAGCTAAGCTTTACCGTACATGACCTGCATTTTGACTTGTCTAAGAATCTACTTACTCCCACAACGCTTGCATTGCTTTGCCAGCTTGGTCGCGAGGTTGGTTTAGAAGAGCGCCGCGATGATATGTTTGCTGGTAAACACATCAATACTACCGAGGATCGTGCGGTGCTCCATACTGCGTTGCGCCGTCCTGCACAGCAGGCTGGTACGCTTGTGGTAGACGGCCAAGATGTTGTGGCCGACGTCCACGAGGTGCTGGACCGCATGTACGCGTTTGCCAATAAGGTACGCTCTGGTGAGTGGAGCGGTGTTACTGGCAAACGTATTAAGACCGTAGTTTCTATTGGCATTGGTGGCTCTGACCTTGGACCCTTCATGATGTATGAAGCACTCAAGCCCTATGCAGATGCGGGGATTGCCTGCCGTTTTGTGTCCAATATCGACCCGACTGACCTTGCCGAGAAAACCGCTGATCTTGACCCAGAAACTACATTGGTCATCGTGGTTTCCAAAACCTTTACCACGCTCGAAACGCTCACTAATGCGCGCGGAGCCAAGGCATGGTTGTTGGAGTCCCTGCGTTCAACTGGTGCAATTGATGCCACCCCTCAGGCAGCTGCCACGGCTATCGAGCGTCACTTTGTTGCTGTTTCTACCAATCTTGAGTTGGTTAGCGAGTTTGGCATCAACCCAGATAATGCCTTTGGTTTTTGGAACTGGGTAGGAGGCCGTTACTCGGTGGATTCTGCGGTTGGCCTAGCACTTATTTTGGCGTTTGGTCCCAACCGCTTCCAAGAACTTCTTGCTGGCTTTGCCGATATGGACACCTATTTTGCTACCACACCGCTCGAGAAAAACGTGGTTGCTTTGATGGGCTTGCTTAACGTGTGGTATGTAAACTTCTTTGGAATGAGTTCTCACGCGGTATTGCCCTATGATCAGTATCTCCACCGCTTCCCAGCATACTTGCAGCAACTTACCATGGAGTCTAATGGTAAGTCCGTTCGTTGGGATGGCACTCCGGTTACTTCTGATACGGGCGAGGTTTTTTGGGGTGAGCCTGGTACAAATGGACAACATGCGTTCTATCAGTTAATCCATCAAGGAACACGCAAGATTCCTTGTGATTTTATTGCCTTTGTAAACCCTGTACATCCAACGCGTGATGGCGAGCAAGATGTTCATGAGTTATTCTTAGGCAATTTCTTGGCACAAACTAAGGCGCTTGCTTTTGGCAAGACAGCAGATGAGGTCCGCGCTGAAGGTACGGCAGAGTGGATGGTTCCTGCCCGCGTATTTAGTGGTGATAGGCCTACTACCTCCATCTTTGGTGAGGCACTTACGCCGCATGCGCTTGGAGAGCTTGTTGCCCTCTATGAGCATATTACTTTTGTTGAGGGCACAATCTGGGGTCTTGATTCGTATGATCAATGGGGGGTAGAGCTGGGTAAGCAGCTTGCAAAACAAATCACCCCTGCATTCCATGACGATGCAGCACTTGCGCAGCAAGATGCGTCCACGCGTGCTCTTATAGAGTTTTATCGCACTAAGCGTAAGGAGGGGTGCGGCGCGTAACGTGGGAACTACCGCTGTACAATCTTGCGCCCAACGTAAGCAATAAAGTCCTCATCACTCATGGGTTTGCCGTCCATACCTGTAATAGAGCCGCGCAAGAAAATGGCATCTTCGGTTGCTTCGCGATCAGCAAGTGCCTGTGCATAGTTGTCACGGCGCCAAAAATCAAAGGGATTCCCAAGGTCAAAGTGAGTGATAAGCACAATAAGATGGTCGGTCACTAAGATACGGTCAAACTTCTTATAGGATTGGTTTAAGACTTCAAAAGCTCCGTCCTTGGTTATATAGTGCATCTCTATATGGTTGCGCCCTGCATAACTGCGCAGGGCGCATGACCAAGGACGCGCAGTATCGGAATCGACGCCATGACGCACAAAAAAGCGCACATATGTTTTATGCCATAACGCACGCGGCCAAAAAATGGTAGCGCCCGTAAGCGCCTCGGCAATACCTACCACTAAAGCCAGGCCAAGCACGGCGCCAAATATCCAGCCTATTACGTTATAAGAAAAGTTTAAGAGCACGCCCGCCCAGAACCAAATACCAAACAGCAGACCGTCGCCAATGCTAAACATAAGCGCATCACGGCGATTAAGCGGGCGGTCTTTACCCGCAAAGTATTCCTCAAAGAGCTTCTCGTCAAATTGTGTGGTGCTGGTAATGCGTGACTGCGCCATACGTCCTCGTTTACTTTGGGGTAGGTATTCTAGTTGCTATTCGGCGATAAGGTCTTCCATGGTAAACGTAACACAGTTAACATAGCCGCGGTTGGTCAGGCGTAATTCGGGAACACAGGCTAATGACATAACTCCCATGGTCATAAAGGGGGAAGGCATGGTATTGCCCATCTGCACCCAAGCCTGCTCAACCTTTTGCACCTGTGCGGCAACCTGCTCTGCTGGAAGCGTACTCATAAGCCCGCATATGGGTAACTCAACGAGGGCTAAAACCTTGCCATCGGCAACTGCAACCTCGCCACCGCCGCACTCCACAAGCGTGCGCGCGGCTAAGGCCATATCTTCGTCATTATCGCCCATAACAAGCAGGTTGTGGGCATCATGAGCAACCGTCTGAGCAAGTGCACCGTGGATGCCAAAGCCATGAACAAAGCCAAAGGCATGAGTGCCCTCTGCGCCGTGATGGCGGTCAAATACACAAAGTTTAAGCAAATCAGACGCATGGTCTGCGCAAAGAGAGCCATCTACTATAGGTGCCTCACATATGGTATTGCGCGTAATGGTTTGTCCTGGGTCAACGGTAATGGTGCGTACTTTGCAGGTGGCAGAAGCATCTGCACGTTTGTTGGCAGGAGCGGGAATGCGGAAAGTATCCGCACTAATCTCACAACCAAGATTCATGGTGTTGGTCATGTAATCAGGCCAGGCAAAAGGCTCAACCTCAAAGCAAGGCTTACCATTTTGGGCAACAAGAACACCATCAATGTATACCTGTACCGCTTCAAAGTTGGTAAGGTCGCGCATCAAAACAAGGTCTGCACACTTACCAGGGGTAATAGAACCCATATCTTCGCCAATGCCCAAGTATTCTGCGCAGTTAATAGTAGCCATTTGTAGAGCGGTTATAGGATGACAGCCCAAGCGAACGGCTTCGCGCAAAATGCGATCCATATGACCGTCAGAAACTAAGGTATTGGGATGATTATCATCTGAACACAGCAAACAATGACGCAGGTCAATGCCCGTTTCCAACAGAGGCGGCAAGTAAACAGGAAGGTTATGCCAAGCAGAGCCGTAGCGCAGCTGCACCCACATACCCATACGCAGTTTTGCTACTACATCATCAATGCCAATAGACTCATGACAAGAACTTATGCCAGCAGCAATATAGGCAGCCAAACCACGGTCAGACTCTACCACAGAGTAGTGGCCCGTTACGCGGCGGTCTGCCTTGAGGGTTTCTCGTACTTCATTGGTTGCATTAGGCTCGTTATTAAGAATGCCGGGGAAGTTCATCATTTCCCCCAAGCCATAGGTTTCTGGCCAAGACATAGTTTTTTCTACTTGAGCAGCATCAATGCTCGAGCCTGTGTCTTCTACGCCCAAAACAGCAGGCACACAAGAAGGTGTGGTAAGCATGGTCTTAAGTGGGGTACGTGCAGCGTCTTCCCACATAGAGGTAACGCCCTCCAAGCCACGAACATTGGCAACTTCATGAGGGTCAGCCAAAATGGCAGTAGTGCCATGCGGAACAACAGCACGAGCATACTCTGAGGGACCAATCATGGCAGACTCAATGTGGATGTGACTATCGATAAGACCAGGCGTAGCATACAGACCGGAAGCGTCTATGACGACGGTTTTCTCGCCAATGCAATGCTTGGCAGTATGGCCAGCAATACCAAGGTATGCAATGCGACCGCTGGCAATTGCAATATCTGCATCTTCTAGAAGTTCATGTGTTGTAACGCTTACGAGGGTTGCATGGCGAATTACGGTATCAGCAGGCTCTTTGCCTTGGGCTACGCGCACTAAGCGGTCATTAACTTCCCAAAGAGGCTTTTTACAAAAAGCGTTACGCATGGCAAACCTTTCTGTTAAGCGTTAGTAATAAGGCTAGAGTACCTCCAGAGTTGTGTGTTTGGGGGCTACATTTTACGCATGCGTAATATTTTTATGAGTGTTAAGAAAAGCAGTGGAGAAAAACTAGGCAATCACGTTGGTTGCACGTATACTAAATCACTAGTGCATTCAGCGGGTTCGGGCGACGCTATGTTCCGAACCTGGTCAGGGCCGGGAGGCAGCAGCCATAAGGAGCCTCTGGCGGGCGTCCGTTCCCGCTGAGCGCACTGAGGCCCTTCTACCGCATGTTGGCAGGAGGGTTTATTTGTTATATTGAGGTACCCAAGCTATATAGCTAACGCCCTTAAGGACGGTTGATATGTCGTTTTTTAATTACCTTGTTGAGCTACTTCGTGACCCTCGCGCGGCTATTGCAAGTGCTATTGCTGCGGGTCCTTTTTTTGCTTACGGTTTTGTCTTTGCCATTATTTTTGTAGAGACAGGCGTGGTATTTTTCCCCTTCTTACCTGGTGATTCCTTACTGTTTGCTTCTGGCTTTTTTGCTGCTGGTGGTGGTTTTAACATTGGCATCTTGCTTGCGGTGGTTTGGGTGGCAGCTATTGTGGGAGACCAATGCAACTTTATGATTGGCCACTTCTTTGGTCGCAAGATTATTGATTCTGGCAAGGTTAAGGCTATGACGCCTGAACGCATCCAAAAGAGCGAGGAGTTTTTGGAAAAGTGGGGTCATCTTGCCATTTTTCTAGGGCGCTTCTTCCCCTTTATTCGTACCTTCGTACCTTTTATTGCAGGTATGGGTGGCATGCACTGGCGCAATTTTGTAATCTACAACATTTTGGGTGGCCTTACGTGGTCTACCGTGTTTATTCTATTGGGTTACTTCTTTGGTGGCATTCCCTTTGTACAAAAGCATTTTGAGCTTCTTATCGTAGGCATCGTTGCCGTTTCTTTGGTGCCAACGGTGGTTGGTTTAATTAAGGCGCGCACGGGCAAAAAGGAATAGCGCCTACGCGGATTTTATCGTCTAGCAAGCTTGCTTATTAGGTTGTGTAAAGCTGTTTTAAGGCTACATAAAAAAAGTTGACCACGTTTTACTAGTCAATTCCTAGTAAATTACTAACATTTTAAATTGAATCGTGTTTTTATGCGATTTTGCGCATCACACTCGAGTATCCTATGGGGTAGTAACTTAATCCTTTATAAGGAGTGTGTGGCGTATGCAAGACGCATGGCATGGTTTTGTGGGTGGTAAATGGGAGCGCGAGGTTGACGTTCGTAACTTTATTCAGCTCAATTACACCCCCTACGACGGTGACGAGTCCTTCCTTGCTGGTCCTACCGAGGCAACTTCCAAGCTTTGGGATGAGGTTATGGACCTCTTTGAGCAGGAGCGTCAGCACAACGGCGTGCTCGACATGGACACCAAGGTAGTTTCTACCATTACAAGTCATGAGGCAGGCTATATTGATCAGCCGCTCGAGAAGATTGTGGGTTTGCAGACCGATAAACCCCTCAAGCGTGCGCTTATGGTCAACGGCGGTATTCGCATGGCTGTTGCTGCGTGTGAACAAAATGGTTATCACGTAGACCCTGAAGTTATAGACATATATAGCAACTATCGTAAAACGCACAACGCTGGCGTTTTTGATGCCTATACGCCCGAGATGCGTGCATGCCGTCATAGCCATATCATTACGGGCTTGCCCGATGCTTACGGTCGTGGCCGCATTATTGGTGACTATCGTCGTGTTGCCCTCTATGGTGTGGACCGCCTGATTGAGGATAAGGTTGCCCAGAAAAACGGCACTCCTTCCACCATGACAGAAAACGTCATTCGTCATCGCGAGGAGTTGTCTGAGCAAGCACGTGCTCTTAAGGAGCTTAAGCAATTAGGTGCTATTTACGGTCTTGATTTAAGCCGTCCTGCTCAGAACTTCCAAGAGGCAGTTCAGTGGCTCTACATGGGTTATCTTGCTTCTGTTAAGGAGCAAAATGGCGCCGCTATGTCCATTGGTCGTAACTCCAACTTCTTAGACATTTATGCAGAGCGTGACTTGGCTGCTGGTCTTCTTACCGAGAAGGACGTGCAAGAGATTATTGACCACTTAGTCATGAAGCTGCGCATGATTAAGTTTGCACGCACCCCTGAGTATAACGAGCTTTTCTCTGGTGACCCTCAGTGGGTAACTGAATCCATTGGTGGCATGGGCATTGACGGTCGTTCCATGGTAACCAAAACCAGTTTCCGCTATTTGCGTACATTAGAAAATATGGGCACCAGCCCCGAGCCAAACCTTACGGTTTTGTGGTCTACACGCTTGCCCGAGGGCTTCAAGCGCTATTGTGCAAAGATTTCTATTGCCACCAGCTCTATTCAGTATGAAAATGATGACCTTATGCGCGTATATCATGGTGATGACTACGCAATTGCATGTTGCGTAAGCTCTATGCGCATTGGTAAAGAAATGCAGTTCTTTGGCGCACGTGCCAACCTAGCTAAATGTCTTTTGTACGCCATTAATGGTGGCCGTGACGAGAAGTCTGGCGAGCAAATTGGTCCTAAGTTCCGTCCCGTTGAGGGTGACTATCTGGACTATGATGACGTTATGGCCAAGTATACGGATATGATGCGTTGGCTTGCAGGCGTATACGTAAACGCTTTGAACGTTATTCACTACATGCACGATAAGTACAGCTACGAGCGCATACAAATGGCTTTGCATGATGAGCATGTACACCGTTGGTTTGCTACCGGCATTGCAGGTTTGTCTGTTGTTGCAGACTCCCTGTCTGCCATTAAATATGCCAAGGTAAAGGTTGTCCGTGATGAGACTGGTCTTGTCACAGACTTTATAACCGAGGGCGATTTCCCCAAGTATGGCAATGATGATGACCGCGTAGATCTTATCGCTCATGATATTGTCGAGAAGTTCATGGCTATTATTCGTGAGTTCCCCACGTATCGTGATGCCGTGCCTACCACGTCCATCCTTACCATTACTTCCAACGTTGTCTATGGTAGTGCTACCGGCAACACTCCTGATGGACGTCGTGCAGGTGAGCCTTTTGCACCTGGTGCCAACCCCATGCATCGCCGTGATACTCACGGCGCTGTAGCCTCGTTGGCCTCTGTTGCTAAGTTGCCTTTTGCAGATGCTCAAGACGGTATTTCTAATACCTTTAGCATTGTTCCTAATGCGCTTGGCAAGAATCAAGACGTCATGTTTAGTGGCAGCGAGCTTGATTTGGGCTATGCATCTGATCTTGATTTGAGCAATGTGAGCTTTGAAAACACCGTAAATTGCGCATGCGCTGCTGATGCTTCTGCACCAGAAGGCTTGTCCGATCGCGATTAGTATAACCAGCTTTATATGTGCGCAGCTATTTGTATAGGTTATATAGACCGCTGCGCTTACCCGCTCTAGAAAGGAGCAGCTATGAAGACCAGCGATATTGCACCCAGCCAGGTAGATAATCTGGTTACCATGCTTGATGGTTATGTTGCCGAGGGTGGACATCACCTTAATGTAAATGTCTTTACCAAGGATACGCTCTTGGATGCTCAGGCACATCCCGAGAAATATCCTCAACTTACTATCCGTGTTTCTGGTTATGCGGTAAAGTTTAATTCCCTTACTAAGAAGCAACAGGATGATGTAATTTCTCGTACATTCCATGAGGCCATGTAGGAGCATTAACGCATTTATGTCTGATTTACCAGACAACAAACACTACAAAGACCCGCTCACAAGTTGTGGGCGGGTCCATTCTGTTGAATCGTTTGGCACAGTAGACGGCCCAGGTTGTCGCATGGTGGTTTTTATGCAAGGGTGCCCCATGCGCTGTGCCTATTGTCACAACCCAGATAGCTGGGAATTTGGCGCAGGTACTCAAGTTACTGTGGCCGATATTCTTAAAACCTTTGAGCGTAACCGCCCGTTTTATAAGTCTGGCGGCCTTACGGTAAGTGGTGGAGAGCCGCTTATGCAGGCACGTTTTGTAGCAGATTTATTTGAGGCAGCTCATAAAGCGCGCGCAGGCAAGATTCATACTTGCCTTGATAGCTCTGGGAGTAGTTTTAATCCGCGCAATACACATCACTATGAACAGATTGCTCGTTTGTTAGATAACTGTGATTTGGTTTTGTTGGATATAAAACATTCTGATCCTGCGGGCCATATAGACCTTTGTGCTCAACCACAGACTGATCCCCTTGCTTTTGGAGATGAGCTTGCCCGTCGCAAGATTCCAGTAGTTATCCGTCATGTGGTGGTATCAGGCATTACCGATACAGATGAAGAACTTGCAGGAGTAGGCCGCATCATAAGTCAATGGGATAATGTGATTGGTTTGGACGTTTTGCCTTATCACACCATGGGCAAATCAAAATACCAGCAACTAGGGCTTCTCTACAAGCTGGAGGGCGTGCCTGCTATGGACCCTGCGCGCGTTCCAGAAATCAGACAAAAGATTTTACGTGAACGTGCTCGTGTTCGTGCAGCTAGAGCAAGTCATCAAGTGGAAGACTAAACCTGTCATCACTGCCGCATGGGTATAATAAAACGCTAGCAAACCGTTTTTCTGAGCCTAGAATTAACCCGATTTGTTCTTAAGGACATGCGGATGGAATCACTGTATACCAAATATCGTCCACAGACGTTTGATGACGTAGTGGGACAAAGTCATGTGGTAAGTACACTTAAGCGTGCCGTATTGGAAGACCGTACGGGTCACGCCTATCTGTTTTGTGGCCCGCGCGGCACTGGTAAAACTACCATGGCTCGCGTATTGGCAAAAGCACTGATTTGTAAGAAGGATGAGGGCGGCCTGCCTGATGGCAACTGTGAAGATTGCCAGCTTATTGCAGCAGGTGAGCATCCTGATGTCTATGAGCTTGATGCAGCATCCCGTACGGGTGTAGATAGTGTTCGTGACGAGATTATCAATAATGTGAACTATGCGCCGGTACGTGGGCAGCGCAAGGTCTACATTATCGACGAGGTTCACATGCTCACCAACCAGGCGTTTAATGCGCTTCTTAAAACCCTGGAAGAGCCTCCGTCACATGTTGTTTTTATCCTGTGTACCACAGATCCTCAAAAGATTCTGGCTACGGTTCTTTCTCGTGTGCAGCGCTTTGACTTTCATGCCATCTCTACGAGCGACATTGTTAATCGATTGGCCTATATTTGCGATGCCGAGGGCTTTAGTTATGACGAGAATGCGCTTGAGTTGGTGGCACGTCATGCGCGCGGTGGATTACGTGATGCGCTTAGTACGCTTGAACAGCTGTCTGTGTTTGGAGCAGGCACTATTTCTATTGATGGCGTTAATGACATGCTGGGCTCTACGAGCAACCAACAGCTTGGTCAGGTAACCGCAGCACTTGCCATGCGCGATGTGGTCTCTCTCTTTAACGTAGTTGCTGAGTTGGTCAACAACGGACATGACCTTTTGCAATTTACTCGTGAACTTGCTGCTCATGTGCGCAATCTATACGTTATTGCTGCTGGTGGAAATCCTGCCACTCTTATTGTTGGAACAGCAGAAGAGACCACACAGCTCACGCAAGAAGCACAGCAGTTTACCGGTGGAGTAGACCGCTTATCTCGTGTGTTAGTGGAGCTTGGCCATGCGTCTGCTCAAATGCGTATGGCAACCAACCAGCGTCTGGTGTTAGAAGTTTGTTTTACGCGGCTAGCTCGGCCTGAGTCAGAGCTTACACTTGAGGCATTAGCAGAACGTATTGCGGTACTTGAGTTCCATCTTAATCAAACTGCTGTTCTAGCTCCAGCGCCGCAACAGGTTAGTGTTTCTGCGCCGGCAATACCTCAGCAAGACCCAGTTCCATCTGCGTCTTTTGAGCCTCCTGTGTCTGAGCCAGATTCATCTGCTCATGCACCCTTGGTGCCTGAGTCAGAGCAAGTTCCACCTACGCCCGTATCACCCATACCATCTACAGAGCCAGTAGTGCCTGGTAGTCCTGAGCTTATGCGTGGTTGGCGTCAGGTCTTGGATACCTTGCATGAGAAGGCGCCTTCTCGCAGTTCCTTGCTTATGAATGCAGTTCTTACGGCAGATTCTGGTGAGGTTCTTACGGTAAGTTTGCCTGCAGGTTCAAAATTTGCTATGAACATGCTGGTACGGCCTGAAGTTATGAAAGAAGTTCAATCAGTTGTAGCAGACGTGTTTGGTCAGCGTGGTATTGACTATGTTGAGTCTGATACCCCAGTAGCACAGACAAGTGCTCCATCGTTGGCTCCTCAGCCACTGGCAGCGCCTGACTCAACTCCAGCTCCGGCCTTGGATTCAACTCCAGTTCCAGTTCAAACTCCAGCATCTGTTTCAGCTCCAACACCAACTCCGGCTTCTGCCTCAGCTCCAACACCGGTACCCGAGCCTGCGCCTCAGGCAGCGCATGAGCCTGTGGTGGAGGAACGTGTTCCTGTAGATGCCTATGGTGATATTGAGCCCGCACCTTGGGAAGAAGCTGCAAACGTGCAGCAAACACAACAACCACGACAGCTGGAGCAACCTCAGCAGCCCCAACAACCTCAACAGGCGCAGCAATCACAATCACGCCCCGCCCCGTCAAAGCCTGTTTCCAAGCCAGCTTCAAAGCGCACAAGGCAAAGCAAGACGGCAGACTCGTACTTCTCGGCACGATCTGCGCTTCCCGATGAAGTACCTGACGATCTTACCGCACTGCTTGAGGATGTATTTGGTGGTCCAGTAACCGTAACTACGCTTGCGCCCGAGCCAGATGTGGAAGAAACGGCAGATGCCTACGATGTCTTAGCAGAAGATGCAGCTACACCAGATATCATGGATGCTCAAGTTGATGGCTTGGAGACAGATGATGCCAACCTCGATGACACATCGGACGATGATTTTGTAAACTACGGTGGGGAAGAAAATAAGTAAGCGTATTGCATCCTGTTTGGTGGGTGCAAGGCGTTTTGTGCGCTTAAACAGCATGTATAACAGAAAGGCTTTACCATGGGTATGAATATGGCTCAAATGATGAAACAAGCTCGCAAGATGCAAGAGCAGCTTGCTCAGGCTGAAGAAGCTCTTAAAGATGCAGAGGTTTCTTCTTCTGCAGGTGGTGGCATGGTTAAGGTAACTGCTACTGGTAATATGCGTATTACTTCCATTCAGATTGATCCTCAGGCTGTTGATCCAGATGATGTGGAGCTGCTTCAAGATATGGTTATGGCAGCCATCAACGACGCCCTTACCTCTGCACAAAATCTTGCAAACCAGCAAATGGGCGCCATTACAGGCGGCCTTAACATCCCAGGATTGATGTAGGCTTATCTGTGGAAGAAGTGGTAAGTCAAGGTCGTGCACTACAACGTTTGCTCGATGAGTTAGGGCGCCTTCCAGGAATTGGTCCTAAGTCCGCACAACGCATTGCCTATCACATCCTCGAGGCGGATTCAGAAGAGACGCAGCGTCTTGCTCATGCCATTTTGGATGTTAAACAGCAAGTGCATTTTTGTCCCGTTTGCTTTAGCTATGCTACGCGCGAGAAGTGCGATGTGTGTGAGGATCCACGCCGCGATCAAACAAGCATTTGTGTTGTGTCCGAGCCGCGTGATGTTTCGGCTATCGAGCGTACTGGTGCGTATCATGGCTTGTATCATGTATTGGGTGGTGTTATTTCACCCATGGATAAGATTGGCCCAGACCAGCTTCATGTACGTGAGTTGTTAGCGCGTTTGTCTGACAATAGCGTTACAGAAGTGATTTTGGCTACTAATCCCGACGTTGAGGGAGAAACTACGGCAACCTATCTAGCGCGCACAATTAAGCCCTTAGGTATTACGGTTTCTCGCTTGGCAAGTGGTCTACCCGTTGGCGGAGATCTTGAATATGCTGACGAGGTGACTTTAGGTCGTGCTATTGAGGCACGCCGTGAGGCATAGCAGGAAGGATTGAGATGTCCGTAGCAGATAATAATTCCCCAACATCTCGTAGGGGGCGCCATTTTAAGGGAGAAGCCCCAGCTCATGGGCACGCTCGCTCGCAGCGTCCTGTACCTGCCCCTACGCGCAAGGCAAGCCCTACACCTTCCGTACCCGTTACAGCAGGTGAAGAAATCTCTGCTTCGGCAACGTCTACGGATGCACCGCGTCCAGCACCGTTGGATGACACCTCTTCATTTGCCACGCTATCCGGTGATGAAGGTGCGGTTATTTCTAATCGTTCCACGGCTGCTGCGGGTGCTGCCGCTGCACGCGCAAGTCGCAAAGGTAAAAAATCCTCCCAAAAGTTGTCCAACAAAGCGCGTGAGAACGTTTCTGCTCATACGCAAAAAACCATCGTATCGCGTAAACATTTGCTTGTAGTTATTTTGGCTGCACTTGTGGTCATAGCCATTTCTGTTGTGGCAAGTTGCATGCTTCTTAAAAAGCCTGCTTCCAACTCTGGGAGTACACGCGTAGAGCGCACACAAGCAAACAAGGATGACGCCATTACCTATGATGATTATTCATATGCCATCAAAAAAAATGATGATGGTAGCTATTCCCTAACCCGCACAGCAAAGGGTAGCTCCGAACCTCTTGAACTTATCAAGTTTGAGGGAACGCCTGTAGGCATGGTGCTGTATGATGGCGCGCTTATCATCCCAGAAAACCTGTCTGATGGTAGTTGGGATATTGTGGCGTGGACCATGGGTGATGGATCGGTAGCCACCAAGTTGTCCGATAAAAACGGCAATCCTGTAAAGGGTACAGGCGTGTTATCCAAGATGGAGCTTAAAGACACGTCACTTATTCTATCTGATGCCAATAACGCTTCTACGGCGGTGCCACTAACATAAGACAGAGTGGTCATGTCTGCGCAGTATCAGGCATGGTAGGTTAAGAAGGAATTGTGTGTAAAACTATCTCAAACTTTTTTGAGAAAAGCACTAGACACCACAGGTATTCTCTGGATATAATCTACTTCGCACTTAAGCACGGGGTGTTAGCTCAGCTGGTTAGAGCGCCGGCCTGTCACGTCGGAGGTCGAGGGTTCAAGTCCCTTACATCCCGCCATTTGTTTAACGCAAGATTCCCCTGTTCACCTGCTTAAATGCAGGGCAGGGGGATTTCTTTTTAGATAAAAACTCCCCTAAGTGTCGTATATCTCTATCAGGTGTTTTTATCTGCTGGGTCATTTTATGGGTCACATTTGGGGTCACGTTTTATACCCCTTAATCTGCATGTATCGATGTAAAAAAAGAAAAGCCATGAGCGTAAACCGCGGAGTACGTCAGTAACGGTTTACTTCTCTTTTTTAGCCCCTACGTTGGCTAAAAAAGAAAATGCTCATGGCTTCATGAGCAGAAGTATAGCAGTTAGTGGGGGCATTAAAGATGAATTATGTACAGAATGTGAGCGTACTAATTCATGCTTGCATAGTGTCCCCCAAGGGGACATAATATAAATAACGAAGTGGCACAGGGTCACTCGAAACGCCGAAAGGGGCACGAAATGAAGTACACAGTCCAGCAGGTAAAGATGTTCCTGAACGAGCCTGAGGTTCTTGAGGTTCGCGACGTTTTCCAAAGCGACGACCACGACGAGGTAATGCGCTTTTGGACGAACCACGCAAGCGGTCTTAACGATTACGACGGCCCACACGAGAACCAGAACGGCACCGTCGCAGACTTCTTCCGTATCGTAGAGAGCTGGTAAGCAACGGGGGGGGCGGGGCAAAAGCTCCGCTCCTTTTTCATTAGAAAGGAAAAATACATGAGAGCAAAAGCAGAATTTCGCGCGCTTCGTGAGATGTTGGGGCTGATGCAAAAAGACGTAGCCGATATGCTGGAAGTCAATTTGCGCAGCGTAAAGCGGTGGGAGTCTCCTGCTAGTCCTGACAATATCCCACCACAAGAAGCATGGGATATGCTCGATGAGCTTATGGAAGACCAGAGACAAGTAATAGCCTTTACGCTTGCTAAAGTGGACGAGATAGCACAGAAGCAGGGGAACTATCCCGAGCAAGTCACACTTCCATACTGGGCAAGCCAGGATGAATACGATAAATACCACAGCGCAGATGATGGTGGTTCGAGCAGAGAAGCAAACGCGACCACAAGACTAGTAGCATACGCATTGGCAGAGCGTGGTATTAAGGTTGCATTTATTGATGGTAAGGATAATCAAGTCCCAAAACAGGCATAAATAGGCATTTACAAAATTACAGCGTCTTAAAACGCCTTACAACAAGCCGTTTAGCTGCATAAACTTAAAGCAAGAGAACTCTATATAGAGTTCTCTTTTTTGTAGAAAATGTGATGTATAAATATCTAATCTATTTATACTTGAATATATATCTAATCATGATAATATAGAGATAGTAAAAGAGGGGAGCCACAAGGGCACCCCAAAGCCGAAAGGGGCATAAAATGGAGCGTTTACATTATCATAAGGACGAAAGCAAGTGGATGTGGTCATACGATAAAGATTTTGCCGACACGTATTGGTGCACAAGCAATTATGGAGAAGGAGTTTTCCTTTTTCATGAAGGGGAAATGAGGCAGCTGGAGGGAACGCTCCAATTTAGCTTGGTAGGGCTTACCGATGCCAGCGCAAAAAATAAAATCCGCCGCTACATGAATCAAGGTGAGGATTTTTAAAAATTAAAATATCATGCAATTATGAGCGCCTATCAGCATGTTTGTTGGTAGGCGCTTTGCCCTCACCATGCAAACCGATACCTTGGAGAATTGAAAATGAAAAAAATCATCAAAAACAAGCTGTACAATACCGAAACTGCACGTAAGATAGCTGATTATGAGCCTAGTGGCTTTGGAAAGACTGATTTTCACTGGTATCAGGAAACACTTTATCAGAAGCGTACTGGAGAATATTTTATCCATGGCGAGGGTGGCCCTTTAAGCCCCTACAGCAAGCCATGCGGTAATCGTGGCGCACAAGAAAGTGAATCGATTGCCCCTCTAGATTATGAGCAAGCGCGAGCGTGGGCAGAAGAGCATATAGATGCTGATGAGTACATAAAAGAGTTTGGTGACGTGGCAGAGGATGGTGAAGGCACAGTCGCGACTTACTTAAAGCTTAGCGCACAAGCACGCGCTGAGCTTGATAAAAGATGCGCCCAAAGTGGGAAAACACGCGCAGAAATCATAAATGAGCTTTTGCTCGGATAGTAAGATATATAGCAAACAAAAAACCCTCACCTACTGTATGGTAAGTGAGGGGTTAACTGTCGCTAACAGCGAACGTGATTTTTTCTCGTTCGGCGCTATCCCTTAATAACTACACTACACCGCTTTTTATCGTCAAACCACGTTACTTTTGCGGCTAAGTAGCGGTCTTTGATAAATGCCACCACATCATCCTTAGTGGCAAAACGCTCTACGCGCTCTTTCGAGTAACGAAAGCCTGGATTATCCGATAGCGTACTCCATACCGTAAGCGTCCATTCATTCATTGGGCGTGCTCTCAATCAGGGCGCAATTAGCATCAAACTCGTACTCTTTGCCGTCAATGGTCTGTTTGCCACTTAGCAGAGCGCCTTGCGAACCATCGGCATGAGGATTGGCATAGTATTTTTTGCCATTAATCTCCAGCCAGCCAATATCCATTGAGCCATAACGTCCGTTTTCGTGTGTATCGTGTAGCCAATACCAGCGCCCATTGTCTTGCAGCCAGCCTACAGCCATGGAACCGTTTGCGTGGAAGTAATACCACTTATCCTCGATAAACTGCCAGCCAGTGTCCATAGCGCCTTTTGCGTCCATGTAATACCACAGACCACTTACCTTCTGCCAGCCCGTGACCATCCAGCCACTGCCGTCAAAGTAGTACCATTTGCCATCAATAAGCTCCCACCCATTGGTGGTGTAGGAACCATCAGCGTGGCGATACCACCAGCAATTAGTCATAGTGCCCTTGCCACGCTGCCAACCAGCAGAAGACGTAATAATGCCATGGAGCTTGTTCCACTTAGCGCCATTGACATAAGGTGCAGGGCAGTGCTTGTGAGGGTCAAGCGTTTTACCAACGCGGGCGTGGTCTACCACATCGTAGTGGCGTATTACGTGGCTTGCTGGTATGCCGTACTTTTGCATGAGGTGTTGTACTAAATAAGTAAGCTCGGCGATTTCTGCATTGCTAAAATCTCGCCCGTCACTTACTACCTCAATAGAAATAGAGCGCTGGTTGAAATCAAGGTTGCCCACCGCCCAGGCGGTGTCGCCTTCTGCGACCGACTGATAAATTACACCTGAGCCATCAATAAAGAAATGTGCGGATGCGTGACGATTCCCACCGCTAAAATACTTGCAGTTATCCTTTGCGCTCGCCTGAGATGCCGTGTAATGCACCACGATATATTCAGGCTTTTTACCACCGCGCCCGCGTGTATAAGTGTGTGAGCTTGCCCAAATGGCTTTCCACGGATACCATGCCATAGACTACTCCTTATCTTTTGCGCCGTCTTGTACGGTCTTGAGCAGTCTAAATACGGCAGAATTAGCCATATCTGGATTGGCAGTTCCTACAATCTCTAGGATGGATGCCACCTCAGCGCAAATAAGAGCTACGCAAGTACCGAGCAGCACAGGCGTTTGCGTGCCAAGATTAAGTCCGCCTGTCAAGGCGCCGTCCACCACGATACCAAGCAAAATCAGACAAAGCTCACTGCCTTTGTGCATAGCGCCTTCACGTGCCTTGTAGGATGCGTAGTTGTGGTTCGCAGCAGCGCAAACAGAGCCCATGACTACGTCAATTGCCATGAGGATAAGAACTGCTGTGAGCGCTACTTTTACCTGTTGAGAATCGCGTACTTGCGCTAGGTATACGTCAATAAAATAGGGAATAGTCATGATTGTTCCTTTCGTAAATTAAATAACTGGATAGGCAAAAGAGCCATGGATGTAGTTGTTGCCAAGCGACTGTCCACCGCGATTTGACGCTTCAGCACGCCCGTTTGTGTCGATGTATAAAGCTACGTTTGCCACCTTGTTTTCGGTAGTGCAACTTACTTCCCATTTATGAGCTGGGCACATGCCTTCGGGCATGGTAAGCATCAACTGTGACGCCCAAGCGCTATCCAAATTTGGATTGAGCGTGAATGTGCCGTAGACGATTTTTCCGACACGAACAGCGTATAGGCCGTTTTGGTCGAATGTTTGCACTTCGCTCGCTTTTTCGTCTGCTGTATTTAGGTCAGCGATGGATGGGAGCTTTTTAGCAAGCGTAATTACTCTGGGCAGCTCAAGTCCACGCACTTCAATGCGAAATAGCGGCGTTTCAACTGACGTAGCCCCGCTAAGGATGTCCCCGGTCTTGTATGTGGGGTCTGCCGCATCTGATGTGGTGGCTTCGCCAGATATGGTCTTAACAGTGACTTCTTCAACGCCAGAAGAAGGCGTTTTTGAATATGCCAAAACTACTAAATCATTGCGGTTACGTCCTGTAATGCCGCTTGCAATGTTTACCTGCGTATTGGCTTCTAAAACACAAGGGCGACCATTTACAACGGCAACGCCTTTTGTGATGCTAAATGCATTTGCGCTTGCCATAGACGGCTCAAAGCCAGAACAGATGTACGTTCCTGGGCCAAAAATTGCAGCCTGGATAGCGCCCATTTGGGCCGAGGTAATGTGGTTCTTGCCCTGCTTGCCCGTGACAAGGATGTTTGTCGCCATAGCTTACTCCTTGCCCTTCATAAAAGTGTTGAACTCCCGGTCATGGCGGTCCATGAGTTCCCTGCACTTGAGATAGCACGCATCGCACAAGATGAAGTTCTGCATGGTTCCATCAGAACGAGTACGCCCAAATTCATGGAAGTAATTAGCATCTGCGGTGCCTTCCTTGGCGCACTTGTGATGCTCTGGATTACGGTCACATATATAGTCGGTAAGGCCCGTTTCTTTTGGCATGCACAGTCTCCTTTCGTTTTGTTTGACCAGCGTGTTTTTCCTCGCACATATCTTCTTCTGCTGGTAACGAAAGGAGACTATTCTGTTGTGTATGCGAAATTGGCATAAATGTTCTGGTTGCCCAAAGAAGTACCACCGACATTCCAGGCAGTCATTACGCCGTCCGTGCGGATTTCTACAGCAACGTTGGCATTGGTATTTGCAGTTGTGCAGCTCGTCTCAATATTTGATGTTGGTCGCATACCTTCTGGGAGTGTCCCGATTACTTGTGACGCCCATGAGCTTGTGAGATTTGCCTTAAAACCATTGATGGTTCCTGCTACGAACTTACCGACGCGCCTGGCACGAATGCCGTTTTTGCTATCGTATTCTTGCGTGGCAACAAGAGCCGCTACGTCTACGCTTCCTGCCTTTTTTGCTGCTTCTAAAGCTTCTGCGGCAGTGACATTAGCTACGTCTGCTGTAGATTGCGCCTTAGCAATATCTATTTTTATCTGCGGGAGCTCTGCGGTTACATTCGACAGAGAAGCATTTGCGACGTCTACGTCATTTTTTACGGCATCAAGTTTTGGTTGGGTGACGTCTGCTGTAATGGTGGCATTGCTAATTTTTATGCCCTCTCCAGCCGTATATGTAATCCCACCGCCGCTACTTGCGCTCACAGAGCTACTTAAAGACGTACTTTGAGCAGTACCGCCGACGGTATACTCAATAGATACGTCATCACCAGCACAAGTTATAATCTTCTTAGTAACTTGTGCTGATACCTCCATTGCCGTTTTTATATCGTAAGATGTGATGATGTCACCAACAGCGTAGCTCGCATCTGACTTTAGATTTATATCGACCGAGGATGCGTTTTGTAGCTCCTTAAGCTTTTTTATTCCTTCTCGCTCAAGTTCTTCTGCTTCTGCGCCGTTGTAGTCGTATTTTTCGACAACCTCATCCACGCCAAAAATGGACTGTGTTTTGCTCACATTGCCTTTAGTGTCTGCATATAAGTCAATAACAGTTCGGTTTTTAAGTTCGCCCTTGCCCAGGCACACGAGGTGGTTCACAGGGTGGTGGGTGTGCTTGAAATTATGGTCCACCACATCTGTATCTAAGGCTGGATATGATGTGATTTGCACTGCTTCAAGGCTTATAGTTTTACCATCTACCCACACAAATTTTGGGCGTGCATTTTGCGCCTTAAGCATTTTTACAATGCCTGTATAGGCGTCAGTAAAGCGGTCAAATTGGTACTTGGCCATAAACGGTGATACGGTATCAGCCACTTTAATAAGGCTATCTAGGCCACACTGCCTAATGATGCCGCGTAGGGCTGCATGCACTTCATTATTTACGACGAGATAATCCGTCCCTGCAGGGGGGCGAATAATCTTTGACGTCAAAAGACCATGCACAGAGCGTCCAGAGTACTTGTAGGTGCCAGCTGCGCTATCGTATGCATACGAATCGACAACTCCACCATACTCTGTACCTTCTATATACACTCGAGCGCCTTTTGAGATGCGGATATTGCTTTCTGCATCAAGAGTAAGCTCGAAATTATTCTCACCACTTCCAAATGCGCAGTCAAAATAGGCGCGTTGCAAGATACCTACGTCATTGCCCGCTTCGTCCGTATAGATAATATCCAAGACTATCTACCTCCCAGCTCAAATGGGGGAAGGCTGCGCATTTCGTAAAGCGTGATGTCAAAAAGATATGTATTATCGTATGTCACTGTCTGCGTTCCAGGATGGATTGGCTCGAAAATGTAGGAGCCGGAGCCTTTCGCGCCGCGGGCACGCTCGGAAAGGATACTTGTTCTGCGTCCTTGCTCGTCAATCAGTACGATAGTTTTTTGCGCCGTATCTACTTCTAAAGTCTGTCCCTCACGCACACTGGTATTGATTTTGTAAGTGTTGTCACCAATCCTGATATAAGGGTTGGTAGCGGGGCCATACACACGCCATAAGAACTGCGCGTCAAACACTCCTGGAACATCTAGTGTGTGTGAGCTTGCAGAACCGGCTAAGTCGTGCTCGAAATCGTATTCAAAATCTGCGCCTAAAATAGCATCGCTATCTTGCATGGTAATTGGCGCATATTGCGTGGTAGTCTCATGTATCCATTCGCATTTTTCGCAAACCAAAGACAGCTCAATTTCTGCGATACAGTCGCTTAGCCAATAATTGGAGAATGACACACCGACAACCCAGCATGGGAGGTACCAATCTCCCACATAGAGACGCCCTGGGCGCTTGGCCATGATGTCATACTCGCCAATTTGTGCGATGTAATTAGACTTCTCGACGCCTTCTTTTGAGGTCTTGGCCATGATGCCGACAGGGAGCTTTTTCTCCTCCAAGCCGTGCTTAAAACTGGAGATGCGCGTCTTGGCCACACCCGTTTCATACGCCCACGAGTTAGCTCGCAAGTCATGCTGGAGGTAATGGAGGTCTTCGTCAGAGCCGCCAAATTGCACGGTCTTGCCGTTATTGTTTACATAGGTGATGTCAGTTCTCATAGGGTAGGGACCGCCCCTCTTATTACTCGTGCTACTTCACGGTTGTTTAAGTCGACTGCAACAGGTTTGGCGAGTGCCTGGGAAAGGCGCGCCCCCATTACGTCAAGACGGCGCGCGAGGTATGCAATGTCGCTGTTGCGGCTAGTTCCGCGATTGAGTTCGCCCATAATCTCGGCTAAGTTTTGAGCCAATGGAAGCAGGCTTGTTTTATTTAGTGGCAGAGCATATTCGGTGCCAGCTTCGCCAAAACCATGGCCAGAGCCAAATACGGTGGGGCCATCAAAACGTGCGCCTTCTGCATGCCAAGATATATCAAGGCTAGGAATTGAGCCTTTAAGTAAATCGCCAATCTGCCATCCCTTAGGGCTAATGCCGAAATGCGGCACCGGGATATGTGGCCATGAAATCTTAAAGCTAAAGAAGCCTTTGATAGCATCAATAATGCCTTTTACCTTATCTCGTGCAGCGCCCATCTTGTCGCCGATAGCATTACCAATATTGGTAAAAATGTTTTTGACAGTTCCAAAAATGCCATTAAAGGCAGCCTGGAATGTCTGTGCGATGGTATTCAGGATGCCCGTTAGCGTGCCGACAAGTGCATTAAATACACCACCGATGAAGTTACCGATACCGCCGACGATATTTTGCACACCGTCTGCGGCCATCTGCCAATTACCCGTGAACACTCCGACAAATACGCCAATTATGGTCTGAATTACACCGCATACGGTCTGAATTACGCCAGAGATAGCCTGCATAGCGCCGCTAATAATTGCTCCTGCAATCTGGAAGGCGCCACCAAGTACGGTCATTACCACAGATGCAATCGTGCTTAGCTCGCCCACTACCAGCGTGGCAATCGTCGTAAACACGCCAATGATGGTTGGAAGCAAGGGCTCGATAATTCCCCATGCGGTTTGGAAGCCTTGCACAATTTGGCTAAAGCCACTCTTAAGCATGCCGACCATACTCTCAAAAGCTGGGCCTAAAATGCCTGCCGCTTGCCCCGCAAGGTCACCAATAAAGCCTGCGACTTGCTTTAGGACATCACAAAACGTTTGAATATAAGGCTCGGCATTTTTAAGAATGCCAGCAAGACTATTGATGCCATCTGCCAAACCCCCAGAGATGGCTTGCACTATGCCAGGGACTTGAGATGCAATATCTCCAATCGCAGGACCAAAGCTTGACGCAATAATCCCTGCGATTTCGCCAAATACGCCGAATAGATTGCTCAATGCTCCCTGTAGCTCTGGACTTGCTGCGGTAAGTCCTAAGAATGCCGCCACGCATATGCCTATAGGTCCACCAATGCCACCTAGAAGGCTTGTGAGTGGCCCCAGAAGGGCACTTACGCCAGGAATGGCACCAAGCACTCCTGCAAGACCTCCCGCAGACCATGCTAAGAATGCACCAGCCACCAAGCCTATAACAGGTGCAAGACCACTAAGTGGCCCATTTACAACGCCTTCAATAGCGCCGCCTAGCTTTTCGATAAAGCCTTTTGCGCCCTCTACTACAGGCGCTAAAGAGCCGGACAACTGCTCTATAAATGGCTTTATGGCTTCTGTAGCCTTGTCGATAACAGGAATAAGCGCCTGGAAGATACCAGTAAGGCCTTGCAATATGGGACCTGCAATAGGCTCGCCCAAGCGTGAAAGAGCTGCCTTTACATTTGCAAGAGAGCCGCTAAAGGTCTTACCAGCGGTTTGGGCGGTGTTGCCCAAAGATTCATTCATAGCTTCGGAGAAAGTCTTAAAGTCAATTTTTCCGGAAGATACCATCTCCTGAACTTCTTTTTGCGTTTTGCCAAGATGCTTGCCCAAGATGTCGAGAACGGGAATACCTGCCATCATGAGCTGATGCATATCTTGGCCTTGCAGCTTGCCTAGAGCGGCTACAGAGCCCCAGATAACGCCCATATCAGTTAGTGAGCGCTGAGACACAGCAGCAGCGCCAGCCACACCCTTAAGAGACGTCACCATCTCTTCGCCCTCTTTTACGCCGGATGCGCTAAGTGTGGCTGCGGTGGATGCGGCTTCACCAAGGCCAAAGGAAGTGCCCTTGACAGAAGTCAGGGCGTTGTCCATGACTTCGGTAACCGATTCTGCGCTATGGCCAAGACCAGTAAGCTTTGCTTTTGCATTATCAATATTGATAGCGCGGTCAAATCCGCCTTTAAGAATTGCCCCGCCCAAAGCCGCGGTAAGTGCTCCTGCCACGCCCTGCGCCTTGCTAGCAATCTCACCAAGCTTGCCTACGATGGTAGCCGCGCCCTTAATTGCAGCAGCGCCTGCAGAGGTAAACGCCTTGATGGCAGCTAAATTGAAGCTTGCAAAGCCGCTCGCGGCACTTGAAATGCCCGCGCCGATTTTGGACAAAGGGCCAGACAGGGCAGTGCCGACAGGGGCAAGCTTTCGCGTGATGGATGAACCAAAAGAGGATATAGCGCTTCCTGCCTTTTGGACGTATCCACCAATCTTGTTAAATGCCGGCGCAAAAGTTGTCTGAATAGATCCTGCTGCGCTTTTTGCGAAATTGCCTACATGGCCAGAGATATTTGAGAAAATACTTTTTGCATTTGTCGCAATGTTTTGGAAGACTTTAGTGACTGGTTGTAGCTTTTGGGAGACAATGCGTGCAACTGGACTGAGTGCCACCGAAAACAGTCCTGCAAAGCCAGAGAAAATATTAGACGTTGCCGTGGCCATAGAAGATACCACAGACACGACTTTTTTAACCGCAGCAGTGGCTTGCGGTGTCATTTGCTTAATTGATGAGAGCATCTTCTTGCCCATGTCTGGCAAGTTTTTCTCTATGCGCTCTGCTGCAGATTTTGCCTTGCCCTCGAGCTCTGCCAGGGCAGATTTAAAACTTGTATTATCGCCAAGGATTTTAAAGACGACTGTACCGTCTGCCACGTGCTACCACTCCTCCAGAATACGGGCGTTGTGCATCTTTACACGCTCATATTCCGTGAGAGGTAACGACCAGGCTCTCTCAAGCGCCCTATGTTGTTTGCGCTCATAGTCTGCGGCATCACTTGGCAGCGGGCGCCTTGCTTGCATGGCATTTGATGTTAGTGTGTCCATGGCGCATATTCCGCTAAATAGCAGTGCGAACTCATACCAATGTGCTTGGTAGACTGAGGTATCTATTCCGTAGATGTGTTTAAAGTCGATGCGCACAATGCCGCTGTCGGCTTCCCAATCAAACGTCTTTTTGCTGGTATTGTCACTGCTGCCATCACCGTATGGCATAGCTTGGCAAAAGGCACTATCGCGCCAATCGTAAGCCGCGCTAAGCGCCATATACGGGTTGTCTTTGACGATTTGGGGTATTTGCCCATTGCGCGCAAACCATGACGTGAGAAGTGCTGTAGCGTCCGTCAGGTTAAGCCCATCTTCATTGGACGATTGCAGGATATAGGAGCGGACAGCACGTCTCCATCCTGTGCGGATTTTGACATGCTGCCCTGCAATCTCGACTGTATCTGGTAAAGGACGAGTAAGCCAGTCCATCGTTAGTCTTCGTCAGATGTGGTGGCAAATTGTTCAATGCTTGCAGACATGGCATCAATGCTTTTTTGTGATGTGGTGTTGTCCAGAATGAAGTTCAACACTGCCAAAAGGCGCGTAATATTAGAGCGGTTGCGACCACCCATAAGCTTTTGCGCCACGTCAGGCTCGATAAATGCAGACTCGATAATTGCCATACCACGGTCAGAAATCTCTTGCATTGCATCAAGGCCGTCTTTAGTGTCTGCTCCCTCGAGTTTGCTAATCTCCTGGATAAGAGCGCGAATCTCAAGGGCATACGTCATATTGCCAAGCTCTAAGTGATAAATTGCGCCGTCTACATCAATGGCTAATGTTGGGTTGGTAGGCGCCTTGAACTGAATTACGTCTGCTTGCTTTTTCTTGGTTGGCGTCTTTTTAGGGGCATTTGTTCCTGCTTTTTTAGGCATGTTTCCTCCTGCGGTGGATTTTACTTGCGCATATCTTCTGGCTCAGGTAACGCAAAAGCGGCCATCACAAGGACGGCCGCAAGGAGAGGAAACGCTAGTCAAAAGATAGGTGCTTGTATATCTTATCCGCCAATGCCAGGAGCTACGGTAGCCGTAAACTTCTTGGTCTTGGGGTCATAAGTGCCGTACTCCCAGTCGCCATTGAGAGATACCGTGCAGGAAAGCTTTGCGGGGTCTCCTGCTTCTCCGGAGATGGGAGAGGGGGTCATGGTGGCAGTTGCGCGTTTAGCAATAAGCTTGTCTGCGGCGCACTTCACGCCAGTTGCAATGTCGCGGTCAAGTGTTCGCATATACATGCAAGGGACGTTAATATCATCCTCATGCTTTGCAATTGCTGCCTGAACATCACCAGGAAGAACCGCGTCAAGCTCAAACTCAATGGTAGTGGTTCGACCAGTGATGTATTTGGGCTGGTTCTTGCGGTCAAGATACTTAGGGGAGTACTCGTTGTTGTCGGTCTTCATCTCCGCCTTAGTGGTCTCGGTTACACGCAACATGTCGCCTAGCGTGTCTGCGGTGTAAAAACCGAGGTAATGCTGAAGCTCATAGATGCCCATAAGCTCGCGTTCTTTAGCCATGTTAAGTCCTTTCAATATAAGTAAGAATTGCGATTAGTTGGTAAACTTCGCTGCCGTCTTCATAAGATGAGAGTTTGTTAGGACGTGCCGTTACTTCGTGGCCATACCACGCAACACCTTGGGGATGCACAGGGCAGACTCCACGGTCAATGGCATCTGCTATCTTGTTTAGCTCCGCCAAAGCGTCAATACGCCCGCGTTCATCCTCTGGGCGGCATTTGATGTATAGCTCATAGCCATACTGGTAGATTCCTCCACCACTTAAATACTTGCGCAGTATCGCTTGTGTGGGTGCTGGCTGGAGCTGTGCCGATACTCCTAGGATTGTTGAAAACTCTCCCAGTGAAACGCTGATTGGATCTAGTAGGCTTTCTGCCCATTCAAGCACACATGGCGTGAGGTCGGTCACTATCCCATCATCTCCTTAGCCTTCTGCGCGAAAATCTTTCCCCAGGCGTCCTTTCTCACCGCGCGCGTTTTCTCAAACCAATGGTCGGTTCCTTGTTTGGGGTGCCTTAGTCCCTTGGTGTAGTACTGATAGCGTGCGTATTTAGCCGTATCATCATTAGTGCCCCACATAATTTCGCAGTCGGTGGTGCCCTGCTTAGTCTTGCCACTGCCAGTAAGGTCGCCGTTTAAATAAGGGATGTTAGGCTTACAGTCGCTTAATGCGTTTTCTGCCGTCACAAAACATGCTGCCTGTAAGGCATTGTCGCCCCTGCGCTCAAGCTCTTTGATACTCACGCCGCCAAACTGGTGGGTTACCCTCATGCGCTCACCTCCATGTGGTGGAAGTGCCCCTTATCAGACCAAACAGAAACGATGGACACGCGCATAGAGTCGTGTGGAGGAGTTTCCGAGTCGTCCGCACCAACTGCTATGCGGTCACCTGCTACGATGTCTAGGCGCTTGAATAAGTACGCCTTCATGGAGGTCTGCGCTACGGGGCCAACACCTGACGGGATATACCCGACTGCCCAGTCGATACGACACCCAGAAACAACGCTACGAATCCACTGCGCCTGTTTGGGTGTGCCCGTGTTATGCCAAACGGTGATTGTGTCAGATGCGATAGCCATGAGTTCTTACGCCAATCCGCAGTATAAAAGACCTGTGCCATACAGCCAGGGCGTTACAGCGTCTATGTCGCCCTGGTTTGCCTTGGCTTCTGTGTAGACCTTAGTGGTGCCACCGATGGTCTCCTGCTTGATACCTTCTTCTGCGTATCCAGCGCCTGCTACACGCTCGCACAGCTCGGATAAGGCGGCCAGCCAATCTAGCTCCCAAATGCTGGGAATATCTCTGCCAGTAATGGCGACAAGGCGCGCACGCGCCGCGGGGAGGACGGCCTTAAACTCGTCCTCCTGCAGCTTGTTGTGCGTCTGACGGTAAATCTCGTATGTCAGAGTAGGGGTCACCTAGACACTCCTTAGGCGTGCTTGTTTACGTAGATGCCGGCCTTCTTGTTCTTCTTGACAATGGAGCCAAATACCCAGCGGAATTGAGACAGCCAGCAGTCACCATTAGCATGAGTGCCAGGGGCGAACAAGTAAGCTACAGCACGCTTGACGATATAGCGAATAGTATTCTTACCACCAGAAATGACGATGAAGTCCACGTTTTCGCCCAGAAGCGCCTGAGGTACCTCAAAGATGGTGAAGCCATCATAAGAACCGACAGTGTCAATGATGTTTGTCTCATTGCTGAACTGACGGTCTACAGCATCCTCAAGAGCAGCCAAGGCAGTAGAAGACATATACAAGTCGCCGCCAGAAAGACCGGCTTCGGTAAACTGCGTGCGAGCCTTGCGAATCTCTGCCTTGATATTGTCCTTGGTGATAGTTTCGGAACCTGTGGCCTTAGCCTTAGCAGCAGCGGTCTTGAAGAAGTCCTTATCTACAGCTGGCAAAAAGATGGTGCGCTGATACTCAGACGCTGCCTTTGTAGACAAAATCGCTGCGGTATCGATGTCCTGCACGGCATCAATGTCAAAAGATGCCTGCTTGTCGTGCTCAAGCGTATAAGGCGTGTAGGACAGGGTGACGTCGTTTTTGGTCTTGAAGCCGTCGTAATCGTTTACGGTGTCAGACGCAAAGGTAATGTCAGGTACGTTTACGGTCTTGGCATTTACGAACTCTGCGCCAGGGTCGCTATAGCGAGCAGCATAGGACGATGTAACCAGTACCTCGTCGAGAGCCTTGGTAAATACCTCGGGAAACTTGCTAATTGTGTTAGGCATAAATGCTCCTTACTTAGTGTTTGGGTGGAGTAAGTCCTGCAGCTTCGTACGCAGCTTTCTCAAGCTTCGCTGCAGAGCTGGGCGTACCTGCAGAAGAGCCACCAGTACTGACGCTTTTAGGCTGATTGAACAGATAAGGCTTTTCTGCCTTAAGCTTGTCAATATCGCCATCAAATGCTTTAAGTGCCACACGACCAAGCTCTGTATCTACACAGCCAGCAGCACTAAGAGCTGCATTGGCTTTTTCAGTTGCGAGACTGTCCTTAAGCTCTGCAAGCTCGCTTTGCAGCCTGTCTACATCAGATGCAGACTTGCCGCTCTGCTCAAGCTGTGCCTTAAGCTCTGCAATGGTCTTGTCACGGTTTGCAATATCGCGCTCATACTTGTGGTAGTTAACCGTCTGCTCGCCGCTAGACGCACCCCTAGGGTCTTGGGGCTGTGCGCCCTCGCCTATAGGGGTCTGTGCGGATGCAGCTTGCGCCTGTGGGTCTTGGGGCTGTGCGCCCTCGCCAGCCTTGGGGTCTTGGGGAGCTGCTACTCCCTCGCCATTAGCATTAGGCATATTTGTTTTCCCTTCTTCGTGATTTTGGCAGGTTGCCTTGTCACAAAAAAGTTTCGATGTGTGGTAACGGCATAAAATTACCCTCCCATGTGGGGAGGGTAATAAAACCAATCTAGGAGCGCCTTTTAACTAATCTGTCAGGAAATTCGTAAATTATTTATTATGCTCGGGGTGCCGTTCAATCCATTTTTTATACTCGTTTTCAGGTAAAAGTTTCTCAGCGACTTCTTGCTCAGTCGCTTTCCACACCTGTGCCAAGTCCTCGATAGATTTATCAGAAGGAAGACCTACAGTGATAGGAACAGCTGTATATGCACTCTCTGCCATTTTTACTTCCTTGATTTGGTAAATGAATATCTATATCCATATATTTTAGCATTTTGAGAAAACCATTCGTGCATCAACTCCGCCTTTTTAATTCGTTCTAGTCTAAATAGCTCGTCATAACTCACGCCACCATTGAATATGGTTCTGCCTTTTGCCATCAAGCCATCGGCAACAATAAGACGTGACTCTCTTTCAGCAGAATCTTCTGCCTTTTTCGCAGCTTTGTAAAACTTCTTAGGTTTTGAGTTTTCCGTTCTTTCAATGCGATATATACCTTCATTACATACAGCTGTATAAGACATAAGATTCGCATCCGTCAGGTGAAAAATGTCTCCTCTTTTTTCGCCTCCGACAGAAAAAGTTCCTCCATATTCGGATGGATGTGTATGAGTGGCACTCAAATTGTGCCATTCATATCCCTTAGGCAATAAAAATCTAACATGCGTTCTACCTCCCGCAACAACCCCTCCAACTATATTTCCGTTTTTATCTAAAAGAGCGCCATACTCTTTAGAAAAAATCCAGTTGTTTTTGGAAAACTCATCACCTGTAGTAATTGCACCTGCCGTATATGTCCTGCGAATCGCAAGACCTCTAGGCTGTTTCTTTACACCATAGGCGCGCTCACGCTCATACAAGCGTGTAAGCCCATTCGCACGACAATGCTCACGCAGCAACGCCTGGGTGCGTCCTAACTTATAGCGGTCATCCACCATATCTAAGCCTTGCTCTTGGCCAAGAGCTATACGGCGCTTGTACTTACGCACCTTGCGCTCTAATGCGCGCTGCTTTTGCGTAGCCTTGTAATACTCATCGCTGGTCATGCCATAGCGTTTCTGCTCTTTTTCAAAGCTTAAGTCGGGTAGCTGTGACAGACCAGGCATATACGGCACCATCTCATGCTGACAATTAACGCCGCACAGACGGTCGCCAAGTGCCGCAAACGGTCCTGTGCCAGAGTATCCCGTGCCTTCATCCAGGCTGGGGTATTTATCGCTTGTACCGCTTCTGGAATACACCTTGCCTTGCCATATAGCGTGTGATGGGCGTGCACCAAAATGTGCAGAGACAAACACTAAGTCCTGGTCGTATTGGTCGCACCTGTCACTTAAGATTTGCGCCTTTGCCTGGGATACCTGCGAAACAATATGGCGGCGCACAGCAGCGTCAATGGTCGTTTTCACGCCGCTTTTATAGTCGATGGTTTCAATGCCCGCATCGGACAAAGCGCGTACGGCATCCTCCATAATTGCACGGCGCGAATCGCCCAGCTCTTTGCGCACAACGGCGTTTGCAGCGATTGTATACCACGTGGTGGCCATGGTGTTGACCAAAGCGATATTTTGATGGTTTACAATCTCGTCAATACCACGTGCAGCCTGCGCAAACTCTAGTGCGCCTTGCTTGGTGAGTTGGTGCTTTGTGTGGAGCTTCTCTAGCGTCTGCTCAACTTCTGTCTCATAGCCTTCTACAGCACTTAGAAACGCCTCACGCGTCTCTTTGCTAATGCGTCTTTTGTATTTGATAAAGATGGCCATAGCGTCGCTCTTAGCGCGTGCAGCGAGCGTAGAGAGCATGTCAGGGTTATCTACGCCCGACAAAAGATACTGCGTCAGACGCGAGCTCATTTTCTCGACGTAGTCCTCAAGAGCACCATGTACAACCTCTTCAATAAGCGCATCGAGGTTCTTATCAACCATTAGGCTTCCTCAGGCAACCCTGACGTAGCACTGACAAGTGCGCGTGCTTCGTCCTCACTCATGCCGTAAAAACGCATGGGATACAGCCAAGCGGGCGCGAGATTACGTGCGATGTCATCCTTCATCTGAGCACGCTCGGTGGCGGTGTCCTCCACGATTGAGTCGTCCCATGTGATGTCTACGTCAGTAGATGTAGGCACAACGCCACACAGAGCACACTCGGACGCATAAGCACCGGCAAACAGGCGTTTTAGAGCCTTGCCTACCTGCTGCTCGTGCTTGCGTACATTGCGGAATAGCTGGGAGTTATCGCTGGAAACCTCGGTTGCTGTGCGCAGGCCCTGCTGGCGAGAATAGCTAAAGTAGTTTGGACCAAAACCGCACTTAAAGCTCATGAGTGACAACGCAGAGTTAATAGACGCATCAGTCGCATCAGCTTGGAGGTCAGGTGCATATACCGTAAGTGGTGTTTGACCACTTACACCGCTAGTCTTTACGGGTCTAAACATACGCTGGTCAAGTGTGGAAGACAGCTCGACTTCTCCTGTTTGCACGTTGCGTTTAACTGCGGTCTCGTCCACCATTACACGTGGCTGGCATAAACGCAACATCCAGTAACTGCGGTCAAATGCTTCGTCTACGCACTTAATGGTATCGATGCCGTCATTAAATACACTCACACCAAGAGGAGACGCGTCAACATATGTGTTTGCGATGGCTGGGCGTACCAAGGCGTACGTAGGAAGAGAGCAGCGCGTATCGAGGACAGGCGTTACAGACTCGCACTCTACGGGCACATTGTGGTTCTTAGGGTCAAACAGCCACGTGAGCACATGATAGATGCCTTCCACAGGCTCATGCACCTGTAGACGGTCAAGCATACGCCCATCTACCAGCACACAGTCGGTAAATGCACATGAGACAGAGTCTGCGCCATCAGACAAAAGCGGAATGATGTTTCCCGCATCATGAAAAGCAATTGACGCTTGCATAGATCCTTCTGTGCCCTCGTAATTGCAGCTCCATGCACCAGTGCCCAGTGCAAATGCAAGAGCAAGGTTATCTGCTTGTTCGCCGACGAAATCACCAAAGCGCTCCTCCAGCCATGTGTTCAGCGCTGCGTCCTCGGCGCTAATTTGGGTCTTCTCGTCCATGACAAGCGTTGCCCATTCCTCGGCAACAGCGCGTGCGGGGCGCAAACTCAAATGTTTGTTTGGTGCGTCACGCTTAACAAACGTCTGCCCTGCCGTAGGGTCATAAAAGCTGTTTTCAGCTTGGTACCAACCCCACCAATTGGTAATGAACTCGTCCATTGTGTTGTTGCATACATAGCCGTTGTGGCGCAAAAACTCAGTTGCCCATCCAGGGACGCCGTTAATTTGCTTGAGAGCTGCCAATGTGTCCTCCTAAATCATTTGCCTGTCATCGATGAGAGTCGAGCACGCATAACGCAAAGCGTCGATTGCGTGGTTATCCTTATCCGGCAAAAGACCTGTTATCTCGCCGTCTTTGGTCATTTCGTATTGATACGCAGGAATCTCTGCTGTAGATAGCGTGCAGACAGGGTCAATAACAATCTTTGTGCGCTCTTGCAGCCAGCGAACGGAGTTTCTGACGTTATGCGCACCTTGTTTAGGCGCAGCCAAAGCTTCGATACCAGCCTCACGCCACGATGCAATACTTTTAGGCTCAGCACCATCGCACATTACATATGCGAATGGTTCTGCGTCTTCTACAATCTTGTCATCATCGTCTAAAAGCTCTGCTCCCATACGCTGTGTGACCATATACGCAGTGTCTTCGTTGGAAAGGCCCTTGCCGCTCATTTCATCCAGGATGTAAAGCGTGCGTTTTTTCGCGTCGTACCCAATCTTTATCCACACCCATGGGTCCTGGCTGAATCCCCAGTCAACGCCGTAGTAGTGATGTTCAAGCTCACGACGCTCGTCAAGCGCGATTGGGCGCACCTCACAGCGACTGAATACCTCAGCGCCAAACCCTACAGGTTCGCCCATGTATTCATGCAGATACGATTCTTCGTCAACTGCCTTGAGCGCTTCTGCGTCCTCGTAAATCTGTGCCGGCACCCACTCAGGTGGGACATCGTTGTAATTAGCCTTGTAAACAGGTATACCACCTGCGATAAGCTCTTCAATTTTTTTGTTTGCCCAGCTGGAGCGCGTACGTGGGGGGTTAAACGAATGAAAGCGAAAATACACAGCATCCAGTCCAGCGTCACGTGTAACCGACTGGTAGATAGTGCGAATCTCACTCATGCCGGCGAACTGGTCGGCTTCCTCTATCCATGTATAAGCAAAATACGTGCCATTGGGCGCTTTAACGGACTTAGTTTTCTCTGTGTTATCGCCACCACGAAAAATGATGACCTGTCCCGTTGCCTTGTTGCGCATACGCAAGGGAGATACCGTACAGTCCCACACATCCTCTACGCTGTGCTTGCGCAACGCCCATAACATCTGTTCGTAAACGCCTTCGCGAATATCTGCCTTACGCTTTACTGCAACAAATGCACTTCGCTCGGAGTGCTTCATTAAGCCGTCTACGATTTCAAGCGAGATGCACGAGCTTTTAGTGGACGCACGCCCGCCATAAAACCAAAACTCGCCGCCCTTATCCTGCGCAATTACACGATGTGCCGCAAAAAACGGTTCGGCAATCAACACGCCAAAATCACGCACATAGGCGTCCTGCTCATCTGGCACCTCATCGGGCAAGGCGTCTAACAGCGTTTTGCCAAGAGCTGCCACGCCCTGGATGGCGTCGCGGCTTATTCCTTCATGCTTGATTACTTTGCGCGATTCCTGAAACGTTTCTGACATGCCTGCCAAAACATCGCTCTTGCTAATAATCGCTTCTTTTGCTATTTGTTTTTTCAAATACAGGATTCTCGCCTGCACATCGCCAAGCTTTTCCAGTGCGTAGGCTTTGTTGTCAACAGAAGCAGGTTTCCAATTTCTGCGTGATGGATATACCTCATACATTGCTTGCTGGCGTGTCTTTCCAGCAGCGCGCAAAAGGCAGTACTTTTCGTATCTATCGTTTTTCAGCGGGTCTTTGCCTAGCATTGGCGCCGCCTTTTCTCCTTGAACAGACTTTGGCGCAGGGCGTTTGCGCGAGCGTCTTCGCGGCGCCTATGCTCCATCTCATGTAAATAGCATCCCTTACACAGACCCATCGCTTTTGCACGAGCTGACTCTGTCCACACAATGCGCTGCCCGCATACCGAGCAAATGGGAATAGCAGCCTGCCAACGCCCACGGCGCGCTCTTATGTGTCTGATAGCCAGAGCAGAGCGTCCGGGTAATATTTCGCTAAGTTCTTGTGAGGTCATTTCAGGATGGGCACGTAAGGTCTCGAACTCTTCCTCGGACCATTTCAAGCGCCTATTTAATTGTGAATGTTTTATGTATGGAACACTTGTTCCTATATCCATACTCACGCCTTGACCTCCTGTTGTATCGTTACAGAAAGTCTATGTGCGCGATAACGAGTGGCCGCCAAACCAAACTCGCACGCCGCATGAGCATATCCATTTTTCAACGCCAAAAAGTATATCGCACTAACAAAAAAGCCGCCCATATTGGACGGCTTTCTGTTATCGGTCTGGAAGATAACCAAAAATCAAATTTCGTAGAGTTTTACGTACAACCCCCACGGCTCTCCGTAGGCTTGCGTCACCTTTGCGCATACGATTTGCTTGTCATCTTCTATGAACTGACATGCTGCCATAGCGTCCTGGATAAGCTTAGTGGCGTTATCCCAATCTGGCTTTTGCGTATATGGCTGTCCAGGCTTGTGTTTGCCGGTTGGCTCATACACCAACACCAACTCAAGACCTAGAGCGCCTGTGAGCCGTTTTGCGGGCCTATATTTCGCAATATGACTAATTACACATTGTCTTGCTTCTGCAAGCCTAGAATCGTCGTACAAACGCCTTGTAGCCGTATTAAACTTTTTTGCCTGTGGTGTAGTTTTCGGCAGCCGCATAGGCTCAAAGAACTCAATCGTGTTTTTCACGGCTAAAACATCCCTTTGAAAAATCCAAACCACCACAAGACAGCAGTCACTACCAAAATGAAGCCGACCAAATGCGAGTCGATTGTTATGCCAGAAAAATTGTCTGTGACTCTTCTCCTAATTGCTGTTTTAAGCACAGCCAACAAGACAATGATGTATATGACGTGCCAAATATTCATTTGTTACGCCTCCTCAACCAATGCGTCTAGCTCTACGTATATTTGGTCAAGCTTCTCTGCCGTTACAACAAGGTCAATGAATGCGTCATTTACCATTCGCGCTGTACGGTCAATGCACTCAATATCAATGCTGGTTTTGTTCGAGGCGTGTGGATTGTGGAAGTTACAAACGATTCTTGCCAGCCTCATCTTGATGGCATGAGCGTAAGTGTCCAAACACTCGCAGAGGTCTTGTTGCATATCACGAATATCTTCTGCGACATCTGCCACTGCCGCGCTGCACTTCGCAGGGTCGTTGATAATAGGTATTTTTCCAGTCATACCAATAACCGCCTTTCTTAAAATATTCTGAATAAAATTATTGCAGGAGTAAAAATCTGCGTTAATCCTAAATAAGGGAGAGTTGGTAAGTGTGTGTGGCGCAGCTTCCCGCCACACTTACCCAACATCCCTTTAGGATGGGTCAAGAGATATAGGGGTGTAACTCTATATATCTTTAATACGATTTACACCCCCCCTCATACACCCCTCTAGGGTTCTAATTCTGACCCGTCCCAATCAAGCGGGATGTCTTTGTCTGATTGTGTGTCGTAAAGATAATTTGTCTCTTTGTCACAGCGAATTGGTGACCATTTAGCTTTGTTTGTGGTCCAATTTTTGAGAGTGTTTAACGTGATTTCTTTTTCAAAAATCCCACTGTCATTAATAATCTCAAGCATATTTACGCGAGTAGGTTCTATGTCTTCGCCTTCGCAAATTTCAAGAGCGTCTCGCATTGCTTGGGTTTTTTTCAATTGCTGCTCTTTATTTTTCTTAAGCTTGTTTTCTCGTCCGTTTGCTCTTACCTTCTGCGCCTTCGGGTCGTTTTTATCGTAAATATTTACAAACTCACCCTCGACCAATAGGTCATCAAGCGCCCCTGTAAGGTCTGGGCAATGCAGCGGATACTGGAACCACAGGTTCTTCTCGTCAAACTTCGGAAACTCTCGCAGGGTTCCGTCCAGTCTCCATGCAGTCCAGGTCTTCGCAGCTTGTTTGGTAGCCTCGCCAATCGACAGAAGGCTTTGGTAGTACTGCGGCGTCAGATGCTGCTGTGCCCAGGCGCATACCGCAACAGGTCCTGCTTGCTCGTCTGGCGTGAGCGTCTGTTTCCATCCAGGGACATACATATTCATCCAGGCTTGGATTTTCAGCCAATCGACTTCGCTTTGGCGCGCCTGCAACACATCGTCTGTGACATTGAGCTGGCTCATATCGATAAGCGCGTCTGGGTCACGTGCGAACACTCCAGAGCCGCTAGCACGGTCCATAGAGCGCTTAGAGCCTTGCGCACCCTTGGAGTGGTGGTGGCAATAAATCACAGCGCACCCAAGCTGTGACGCCACCAAATCAAATGAATTACAAAACGCTGCCATTTGGTCTGCGGAGTTCTCGTCGCCGGTAATTACCTTATAGATAGGGTCGATAACAACCGCGATATAGTTCTTTTTCGCAGAGCGCCTAATAAGCTTTGGCGCAAGCTTATCCATGGGAACTGACTTGCCACGTAGATTCCAAATATCGATATTGTCGATATTGATAGGCGCCCATCCAAGAGCTGCATACACATCACGAAAACGATGCAGAGCGCTTGGGCGGTCTAGCTCCAAATTGACGTATAGAACACGCCCCTGGGCACATTGCCAGCCAAACCATGGCTTACCCTCTGCGATAGCTGCGCATAGCTCGATAAGCGCGTAGGACTTACCCGCTTTGGAAGGACCAGCAATAAGCATCTTGTGGCCCTGGCGTAAAACTCCATCAATGAGTGGCGGCGCGAGTTGCGGCATATCGTCCCAAATCTCTGATAGTCCTTCTGGGTCTGGCAAATCATCATTTACTGCCTGAATCCAGTCCCACCATTCTGCCCAGGACTCCTTGCCAATATTGGTTGCCACAAGATATTGCTTGTTCTCGCCACGCATTACACCCGGCAAGCGTGACAGACGACTAGGATTTTTGTTTTGCGTGTCGAGGATAAGTCCGTTCTTTTTACAAACATCGTACAGAGAGTCAACGCGCTTTTTGTATTCGGCGTAATCTGCTGCATCCACACGAACAATGGCGTGCAAGCTCTTGTTACCGGAATCTACTAGCGTAGCGATTGGTAGTTCCAGCTGCTCCATAAGGGCGTATTGCATCTCTTTGCTCATAGAATCTGATTCGACAAGGGCGTATCGAAACTCGGCCACATTGGAATTGCGCACACCTTGGCCATCAAGCGCGTTAAAACGCACCCAGGCGCCTGCCTGTGGATTGTAGTCGGCCATGGCCATGCCAATGTCTTGGTAGTGGTTTAGGTCGCGCAAAATCTCGGAGCTGGTACGAGCGTATGAGCCTTTGGACGGCAAGAAACGTCCGTCCTTTTCCCAGGATTCCATTACGTAGCCTACGTATTCGTCTGCTTCAAAAAGCGTTGAGATGTAAGTCGTGATTTCTTGTATAGGGTTCCACGCATCATCTGACGGAACGTGTAGGGGTTTTCCCTCTACCCAGGTTTTATCGATGAATACTGTCTCGTCTTTTTCGACTGGCTTGCGCTTGTAAAAATCGTAATCGTCGTATTCATCGTCTGGCAGAATATCGATAGGCTCGTCCCAGTCTAGAGCGCGCCCTTTTTCTTCTTCGGGGAAAATATCGACGTTGTGGTCCTCGGCAATGTGGATGATAGTGCCAGAACTTACTCCCTCTCCATCAAATGTCGCCCACTTCTTGGCGCACTCTCCTTGGTGATAACGCTTAGTGTCTTTTGCGCTCCATGCGTCCCAGACTTCAACTCCAAACCCGCAGGCTTTGAGTGCCATGCCAATTTGTGTCCACTCGGTGTAATCGCATTCAGCAGGATCTATCCTGTCTACGATGTCTGGCAGGTCTGCATGCTTTTGTGTGTCCATAAAAACCTCCTTTTGCTTACAAAAAGGGGAGCACGTGCGTACTCCCCCAATGCGCGTGTATGTAGTTGTGGCTTGCTCTTAAGCTTCGTACTCGTCTTTTTTGACCAGCTCGAAAATCAACCATTTGTCGCTGATGTGGGTCAGCTGAAGGACAACATACTTGCTGTCCTCTTTAAACAAACGATTATTCGCGTATGGGCTGTCAATTTCGCATCCGACAAAAAAGCTTTTCGGATGTGTCTTGCGCAGAAAGCTAGCGTTGCTACCTATTGTTGCGTCTGCCCTCTGTAGCTCATTACATGATGGCTTAGCTTCTGCTTCTGCTGCTTTTATGCGCTGCTCGAGGTGGTAGAAATAGATTTTGCGAACCCCTTCTACGTCTTGGCTGTATTGTTTTAAGCAGTCGTAGCCACTTAGCCCGATATAGTCTAGCTTTGCGTTGGCGTAGGCAAGTCTGTTAGCTAAATCAAAGGCAATGTCCTTTAGCGTTTCGCTCATCTCTACTCCACCTCCCTTACAATACGTGCGCCACAGTTGGGACAGTAAGCCCAGTCAATCGGATGGTTGACCCAATCTCCGTCAGCACAGAATGTCTCACCGCACGCCGAACAGATGAAGTTGTCTGTCCTGAACTCTCTCGGAGCAGACTTATTATATGCAACCTGCTTGTTGCGGCATATTGGGTCTATCAGGTCGGCGAGGTCGTTCGGCCAGTAGCCGCGTATGAACTCGTATGCCGACTCGTCGCTCTCTTTTGCGTAGTACCTTATCGACTCCGCCACCACGCGGCGCTCGTCGCTAGATTGCGTCATTGATGTTCACCACCCTTGCTCCACAATGTGGACAGTAATAAGGATTATTGATAGATGAGCAATAGCCGCATGCAGAACAGGCAAATTCGTAATCTTCGCCATTGGTACCTTCCATGCACCCCAAAGTCATGGCACGTGGGGTCTATGAGTTCTGCAAGACGGTCAAATATCTGGTCATCTGCGTCTTCGTAGGATAAAAATCCAAGTGCACGCATCAAATCTTCTACCATCCATGGATAATCGCGCTGATTACACTCTTCTTTTGTTTCACGTAGCTTCTCGGCTATCTCTTTACGCTGGTCGGGTAATGAATTAGCCATGTCTAGTCCTTACTCGTAATCTTTACGCCAGGGATTTGCTCAGGCAAGAAATTAATCTCGTAGCTGTACTTATCGACGTTAGAGCCGCTCAAATCCTCGACCGTGTAGCACGTCCACTCATTGAGATAAACGAAATGCTTGGTGTACTTGCCATCGGGCAGCTCACACGTAACTTCAAGCTCGTTGGTGTCCTTGTTTTTGCTGATAGAAAACGTGCCTGTGAGCTGTAAGGTGACTTTGTCAGAGCGGCAATTGATGACCGTTAAGCGCCTGACCACGTTGAAGTTGTCGGCTTCCTTGCTGACGTTGTGTGAAACTCTCTCTGACTCCGTGCAGCCACTAAGGCTTAGTGCTGCGACCGTTGCAGCAACTACTACAAGTACTGCGACGGCAATACTGATAAGGTGCTTTTTCATTTTTTCTCCTATGCTTTGCGTTTTACCAGCTCAAAAATGACACTGCTGGCATTTCGTCTTTCTCGATTTGTGGTGGGACATAGCTTGCTGGATCTATTGCATGCGGTACGCGCCAGCCATTAGTAGACAGCCGGCTAATTAGCCTTGATGCCTGGTCTAGCGACCATTCGCCCACATGCTTAAACCCGTAGCGCTCAAGCAAACGAATTTGTTTGGCGGAACTCATGCCCTCGGCCTTGCGCTTGTCCAGGCGATTAAGCAAAAGTGACGCTTTACCGGCACACTCAATGCCGTCTGCAAAAATGCCATGGCTCTCAAGTGCTTTTAGCTGCTTGTCTGATGGTGGGGCCATTTCCCAGCCAAAACTGGGCACGTAATTCTGCAAATCTGCATCCATGATGGACATCTCGTATTGCAAAGGGTCTACAAGCTTGCGCTTTTTAGTGCGCATTTCTGCTAGCTGCTTTGCTAGGGATTCTTCGCGAGCTTGTGCGACATCGCTCTCAGCGCTCTTCTCGACCTCTTCAAGGTCAATTGGTACGCGTTGCTGCTCAACAATCTTTGTCATTGCCTGGGCGACTTCGTCTGTTTTTGCGATTAAATGCGCCGGGCGGCAGAGTTCGTGTCGCTCGGTGTGCCACAGAAAATCGAGCAAAAGCAGCTTGTCCTTGCCGGTCTCGGGTGATAGGCGAGTGCCACGTCCTACCATCTGACAATAAAGACTTCTCACCTTGGTGGGGCGCAAAACGACAATACAATCCACACTTGGGCAGTCCCAGCCCTCGGTTAAAAGCATTGAATTGCACAAGACGTTGTATTTGCCACGCTCAAAGTCTGCCAGGACTTCTGCTCTGTCAGCTGATTGTCCGTTCACCTCTGCGGCATTAAAACCGTGCGCGTTCAAGATTGCGCAAAACTTTTGTGAAGTGGCAATGAGGGGCAAAAATACGACGGTCTTTCGCTCCATACACTCAGCTTCAATCATCTCTTGTGCAATCTGCTCTAAATATGGCTCTAGGGCGTCTCCTAGGTCCGCAGATTTAAAATCACCGGCTTGTACACCCACATGGCTTAAATCGAGCGCCAGAGGGATTGTCTGCGCCTCTATGGGGCATAGATACCCGTCCTTGATAGCCTGTGGAAGTGAATACTCATAGGCTAGGCTGTCGAACAGCTCCCCTAAATCTTTACGGTCGCCCCTATCAGGTGTGGCAGTAACGCCCAGCACCTTAGCGTCGCTGAAGTAGTCCAGGACCGCTCTGTACGAATCCGACAAGGCATGGTGGGCCTCATCCACGATGATAGTGCTAAAACGGCTCTGTCCTAGCGCATTAAGCCTGGACTGGCGCATAAGCGTCTGCACGCTTCCGACTACCACAGACTCGAACCGTCCGACTGATGTGTTTTCGGCTTTTTCGACTGCGCACGCAAGGCCAGTGGAGCGTGCGAGTTTATCTGCAGCCTGCTCAAGCAACTCTCCTCGATGAGCCAAAATCAAGACACGCTCTCCTGCATCAACGCGCCTTTTAGTGAGGTAAGCTGCGACGATTGTCTTCCCACATCCGGTTGGTAAGACAAGGAGCGTCTTTCGACGCCCCTTTTCCCATTCGTCTTCGATTGCTTGAATTGACTGTGTCTGGTATGGCCTTAGCTCAAAGCCGGCCACTTAAAATACTCCAGGTGCAGGAGCTGCAGGAGCCGCTTGTACTGGCGGCATTTGCTGGGGCATCTGCTGGGCTGGCATGCCAACAGGGGCTGCCATAGGCTGTTGTACTGGCACAGCAGACATAGGGACTTGCTGCTGTACATAGGCTTGTTGTTGCATTTGCTGGGGAGCAACAGTGGCTACCTGGGGTGTGGGTGCTGCAGCAGCTGAAGCTGCATATGCAGCTTGCTGTGGAGTTGCGCTAAGGCCTTTCTTCGCCACTTCTGATGGCTTTAGGCATTTTTTGACATCGGCGTAGGTATCGCCGTTGTACTCTCGGTGCTCCATATGCAGCCATCCCGTAGCGCCTACTACAGCATCCCAACGAGGAGCGAACCTATCTCCGTCGGCGCTTTTTTCTGGCGCAAGACCAACGCTGATAAAAAACTCCTTGATGCGTCGCATCATCTTCGCATTGAGGATGATGTTGTAAAACGCATAAGAAGTGCTCCCATCTGCGGGGTTAGTAAGCTTAAGCGTAAGCTTTGCCATGGGAGACGCTGCCATCTTGGCACTGCCATTGAATGTGGCGCGCTCAATCTTTGTCACTTCAAAAGGATAATCTCCTGCGTCGAACAGCACAAACTCGTCATCAGGGGTGTTGTCGATAGGCTCGTCCCAGCTAAGTGCCCTGCCTAATTCTTCTGCCATGATAAAACCTTTCTAAAAATGAGTGAATAAAATCTACTTGCCGATTATTACTTGGTAGTAATTGATGCTTTGATGGAGTCAAGAACCGTAGGAATCCATGCCACGATGTCCTCGCGCGGTGCCAGAGCTTCAAACGGCATGTCAGGTGTTGCGTATCCCTTGGACACAAGAGCGCCCATAACATCGTCTGTGGTAAGTCCTACGCCCTCAATTTGGACTTTAAGCTTGGCTAGATTATCGGGAAGCGATTCTAAGCCGTTTTGAGCCGCGTTAGGCTCGTTTGTGTCGAATGGTACGGGGATAGCGTCAAACTCCGCTTGTGTGAGGTTCTGTGCAGCCACAGAAGCGTTTGTTGTAGCTTGTGTCGCCACATTTTGCACGGGCTGCATTACTTGTGCGGGATTTGGAATGTTTGGTACAGGGATATATGGCGCAATCTGGTTCCATTCCATGGGGATACTGTCAGCCATGCCCCAGCGGTTCTTAGCATCGTATGCCGCAGAGTGGTTGGTATGAATCTGGCGGATGCGCCCACCCTGCGCGACTGCTTTACCGCTCCTAGCGTCGGTCACATTGATATTGGTCTTGTAGTTGCAAAACAACACTGCGTCTGCCCATTCCTTGACCATATTTGCGATAGACGTTTTCCTGCCGGCCTGAAGCTTTAATCCCCAATGGTCGTAGGTTCCAATCTCTCCCGGCTGCTCAATGCGCTCAATGGATGCATGAGCAAGACACAAGACGTTAAGACCACGCTCGCATACATCAGTGAGTAGGTTTAGAAACTTGCCAAACTCCTCATATACCTTGGTGTAGCCAATGCCATAGCCAAAGTCTTCGATGGACTTCTTGCTCTCTGCTCCGCAGATATGCGCAGCACAAAGTTGCTGCGCCCAATCCAAGGTGTCGATAACAAGCGTGCCACCGCACTCATAAGGAAAATCGCGAATCCAGCGCACTTCATCAAACAACATAGACCAGCTAGTAGGCTGTGGTAGTCGTGGTACGTCAATGTGGGCGGTTCCTCCTTCCACGTCAATGAAGAGAGGGGAAGGGAACTGCGCGGCAAGTGTTGATTTGCCGATGCCCTCAACGCCATAAATGATGGTTTTTTGCGGCTTAGCGATAGTGCCGCGGGTAATTTCAAATGCCATAAGTTAGTCCTTTCTTAAAATACGCCTGGCATAAATGGTGCTTGTGGTGCTTGTGATATTGGTTCTTGCGCAGCTGTAGACACGGGCGTAGACATAGGTTGTGTGACAGGTGCTACCACATCTTGTGTGTTGGTTGCGCCTGCTGCTGTGTCTTGTTTGGCGTAGCCATCTTCAATAACAACGCTGCACTCGTCTCCTGTGGATACGCGTGTTCCGATGACTTGTAGACCTACGCTTTGTGCCCAGCTGCCAAAATCAGCAAGCGTTTGCGTGTCCATTTGCTCGAGTTTGTCTACCAGCACAAAGCCACAATCAGGCTTAAGCGCTCGAACAATGGCTGTGGCTACTCGCAGCTGTTCGGCGCTGCTCATATCAGACCACGTGATGCCCTTGTAGACCAGATAGCCATCTTTTACGTCCAAATCATCAAGTGGCATGTTTGCGCCCTCCAGAAGTGCTATACGCTGCTTGCGCACAGTCTCGATTTGGTCAGAGATTGCCTTATAAGTCTCTTCGGTAGTCTCGGCTTCGGCTTCTAGGTCAGCGCGCCTTTGATTTGCGCGTACCTTCTCATTGATGGCATCAATATCGCGCAGTTTCTGTTCGATGTCTTCCGTAGATTCATCGACGAGCTTCTGGGCGATGTCTTTTGTCGAGCTTAGGCTATTAGAGAGCTGGAACTTTTCGTTTACGATGGCGCTCACTTGGTTGTTCGCATCTACCAAGTCGCGCTCAATTTGTTTTACGCGATTGCGCGCGTCTTGCTCCTGCTGCTCTTTGAGCTTCATCTGCGCTTCTAGGTCAACTACCTTTTGGCGTATAGCCTGGTTCTGGCTATTCTTAGCCAGAATTGCTTGCTGGCGCTCGATAAGCTCGGTTGCGCTTACGGGTTCTTCTGGTGCGTCTGCGTAATAGGGCATGTCTGCAGCTACTTTACGCTTGCCGAGATAGTCAGTCTTAAGTGGCCTGCGCTGGTCTGAGAGCGTCTCAATTTGGTTGTCCAGTGCCTTTATCTGGTCCTTGACGCCGATAAGGTCTAGCAAGACTTCTGCCTTCTCTTTATCGGTCGAGTTCATGAATTTTGGTAGGTTAAGCGCGAGCTGCTCAATAAACGAATTGAGAAGCGTCTGGCCACTTTTCTTGCCGCTAGGATCTACTACCTTGAGTGTGCCGCTGGAACCTTGTCGCGTAACGATAAGACCGTTTGACAGCTCTATCTTGAGCTTGGCAGGCGTGGCAGAGCCTTCGCGAGTCGGGTTTTGCGGCTTGAATGAATTGCCACCCAGTGCCCATGCGATGGCGTCCAACACGCTGGTTTTGCCTTGGGCGTTGCGCCCACCAATGACGGTCAGACCATCGGTGGTTGGTGTGATAGAGACAGCCTTAATACGCTTGACGTTTTCAAACTCAAGGCTGGCAATCTTTACGGGGTCGGTCTTGGTATCAACCATTATTTCTCCTTTTAAGTGTGTAGCTAGATAAGAAAAGCCGCCCATGTGAGGACGACGAAAAGCAGAGCTATTGCTGTGCCGACAATGAGTTTTGGCACATAGATTTGCGCCAAGTGCAGCAAGCTCGGTAAAATAGATAACAGGCTGTCTTGCCTGTTTGAGCGCTTACACTTTGGCGAGTAGGGGCGCTCATTCTTTTTTTGCGGCTCGACTAGGCGCAAATACGTAGCATGCCTGCTATTTTGTGTGGGTGCTTGCAAGGGCAAGCTTTTGTATGTATGCATACAGTGTCTCTTTCGTGTAGTAGGGGTATTTTGCATTGGGAAGACGTACACAGGGCAGTGGATTGTATTTTTGCTCTGTAAGTTCGCGCACCTTCTCTTCTCCGATACCGAGGTAGCGCGCAGCTTGGCGAGTGGTAAGCAGTAGATGTGTATCATCTCTAGGGCCACCCATGGCTACTCCTTTTCTGTGATTAGATCTTCAACAGTACAATTAAGTGCTCGCGTAATTGCTAAAACGCGATACAGTGGCATACCAGCTATAGTCTTTGCTTGGTACTTAAACAGTGTTCGGTACGGAATACCTGTCAGGTGGCTTAAGTCACGCCATGTAAGGTTGCGATTATCAAGCAACCGCTTAATGTTTGACTTCATGGAGTTCCCTTTTTGTAGCTACGAAATGCGAATTGCACCAGCAGGGATGCTATGGTCAAGGAAATCGCAGGTACTTGCTACGACAAATCGCTCGACATAAAACATGAAGTGTGGATTGCCTTCGTTCTGAGAAGAGAGCACGCTAACAAACTTTCGTGCTTCCTCAACGGTTACAAACATCCTGTCATGCCAAACATCGCACCTGACATTCACAGTCCAGTTGACACGCCAATTCATTTTTCCCATCTCTTTACCTTCTTCGCTGAATTTAAAATCGCTCAATGGCAGTTCTTCTCGTGAGGGCTGCCAACATGCAAGCGCTCATGAGCTAAAAGGCGCTTGGTTTTTGCTATTCAGCTTTCAATGTACGTAGTGGTGCAGTGTGGTACGAGCGGCGCTAGTCGAGGAAATCGTCAACTTTGCAGCCAATGGCCTTAGCCAGGGCATATAAAGCTCTAATCCCCGGGTTGGGGGTCTTGCCGCTTTCGATGCTCTGAATCGTGGCAAAGGTAACATCAGCTTCGTACGAGATTTCTCGCAGGGTCTTGCCGCTTGCTTTGCGCAGCTCGCGCAGTTTCTTTCCGTTCATTGAGTCACCTCCTCTTAGAAACTACTTAATATCTAAGTGGTACAAACATACTTAAGTATTAAGTGCTTGTCAATGATATTTTTTGGACTAATATCTAATATGTAAGTAGCTAAACAAAAAAAGAGCAGGTAATAACATGCTTTATGAATTAAAAAATATCCGAAAATCAAGTGGGTATACTCAAGCGGGAATGGCGAGCGCTATTGACGTCCCGCTTAGTACATATAGAAATTGGGAGCAATGCTTAAACGCTCCGCAAGATATTGGGACGCTCAAGAAGATTGCTGACATCCTACATACAAGCATGGAGTCTTTACTTGGCTATGATGCTGTTTTGCCGGGATATATCTCAGAAAATGTTGACGACCATTTTGTCTACGTGCCGTTATTTGGACGCATTGCCGCTGGTGAGCCGCTTTATATGGATAAAGTAGACAACCACGTACTTACGCCTAAGGAGCTTACGCGCAAATATCCTCACGCATTTTTCTTAACAATCGATGGCGAGAGTATGAACCGTGTTTTGCCAAACGGCTGTTATGCGCTAGTCAATCCAGACGAAAAGCAAATAATTGACGGTGTTGCATATGCCGTTTGCGTAAACGGATATGACGCCACCGTAAAGCGCGTCAGGCAACTTGAAAACGGCGTTGAGCTGGTGCCTGACTCAACCGACCCGACGTTTCATCCAATGGTGTATGACGCTACGGTGGCTGGCACCGAATCAATTACGATTATTGGGCGCGTTGTCTGGTACACCGTACCGTTTGATTTTGAGATATAAGGAAGGGAATAAAAATGAATTATCGGAACTTTGCTGTACTTGGAGTGGGGATTGCTATTTCACTATCTCTTGCGGGATGTGGTTCAAGTCCAGAGAAGAAGGTACAAGACACACCAAAAGCAGTGACTACCCAGGAGCAGGCTGTGGCCAAAAAGGATTTTGACGGTTCTAAGCAAGAAGAAATTGGAGAAGGAACTGTCACACTGTATACAGCAGCAGGTTCTACAGAAAATGGCAATGTGCCAAAGATGACATTGGCAAAAGATATAGTAAATCAGCTGGATATTGATACACGCGGTCTCAACAGTGCAGCTGTTACTTATATCTATGTTGATGGCGTTGAGAATATGAAAGCTAATCTTGGTGATTCTCAGCAGACCTTTACTATTCAAGGTGACGCTGTAAAAGAAGGTTCTCACACAGTTGAGCTTGTACAATTTAAGGACGATAACACGTCTTCAGAAGTTGTCTTTTACCGCAAACTGACTTACCAGGTTGTAAATTAAAAATCGCGTAACCGTTCTAATAATGTCCTTACTAACGAGTAATATTTATCGACTAGTAAGGAGTGATGCGGGATGTTTTGGAGAAGGACGATGGCTAAACAAGAGGTAACTGTAAAGTTTGGCGGAGACATCGAAGAAGTCGATATTGATACGTTTGCTCATGTACTTCTTGATTATTCAACCGTTATTAGCGAAGCTGGGGCGATGGCAGACCCAAGCCTTAGAATTAATACAAATATTAGAGCCACTCGCCAAGGTTGTCTCGAGGCAGTATTATCTGTAGCAAATGGCGTAATTGGCTCTCTTCTTGCAGACCCGGCTGCCGCATCTACATTTCTTCTAAATACGATTTCTATTGCAAAAGACTCTTATAAACTTATTCAATTTCTAGCAGGTCATGGAGGGTGTTTAAAAGAAGTCCAGACGATTGGTGATGGGTGCGTAAAAGTAATCGCTAGCGATAATGCAACAATAAATATAAACATCGATTCGGTAAATCTGTATAAAGACAGTCCAAGAACGCATCGTGCTATTACAAATACGTTTTCTACCCTTGCAGAAGTAGGCGATATTGAGGAACTACAAATTAGTTCTCCAACATCTGACATCGAAACATTAAGCGTGCCCAAGGATCTATTTGCGAATATTGCTAATGTGCCCATGTATGAGAGTGTTGATGTCAAGCATGAAACCATTGACGCTATTTTGACAGTTATTAAGCCTGCTCTTACAACAGGGCATCGTAAGTGGGAGTTTATATGGCTTGGAAATAAAATGAGTGCCTATATTACTGATTGCGAATTTTTACAAGGCTTATCTAAGCAAAAATATAACTTCACTCTTGGGACAACGATGAATGTATCTCTTGATTTAATTCAGAAATACGACCCTAAGAAAAAGGCATTTCTTAATATCGATTATAACGTAGTGAAGGTAAACGCAGTTTACCCGCCAGTACTGGATGAGCCACTGTTCTAATAAATAAGAAATTGCCCTCGTTGCATCCGCCAAGACAAAACGAGGGCATGGCTACATGGAGTGTAACCATGACTGATTATATACCAGGTGGTCGGTATGGCCATCGATAAAACACCCAGTGGCAAATGGCGTGTGCGCGTCGAAATTGGGCGTGACGCAAGCGGGCGTCGCAAGCGCAAATCAGGCGTGTTTCCCACCAAAAGAGAAGCAAAAGCAGCAGAACACTTATGGAACGAGCTAGCGCGAAAAAACGTTATTGTGCGTGAATCTATGCTATTCGGGCAGTTTGTAAGCGAGATATACCTACCACAAGCTCAGGCGCGTGTACGCTATAACACATACAAGATGTATATGCGCGATTTAAAACTTAGACTACTTCCAGCATTTGGAAGCATAAAAATAGAGGATATTACGCATGAGCGCATTCAGGCTGTATTAAACGGATGTAGTAGCTACAAAGTGGCTACCAATACGCGTGATACATTGCGGCAAGTACTCAATGAAGCCTTGTCACTTGGATATATCAACGTAAATCCTGCCACACGGAGATACGCCATGCCAAAGCGTGAATTGTACCCAGAAGACCACAACGGCGACTGGCTTACCAGCTTTGCAGAGCACGACGCTTTTATTGCTCAGATAGACAGTGAGCTATTTAAAACTGTGGCCATACTTGGCTTGTCTTTAGGACTGCGCAAAGGCGAGATATTCGGTCTTAATTGGGAAGACATAGATCTTGACAAGCGCCTTGTGCATGTACAGCGTACATACGTAAAGGAGAAGGACGGATACAAACTTATGCCGCCAAAGACAAGGAAGAGTGACCGCTATGTGCCACTGCGCAAAACGTCCGCACAATGGCTCTACGCCCTTTATGAGAGTCGTAATAAGCCTACAGGGGCAGTATGCGTTAATTACAGGGGAGAACGCGCAAACCCGCGTGTAACGTCCCAGAGATGGCTTAAATACATTAGACGTCATAATTTGCCATACGTGACAATGCTTAATATGCGCCACAGCTTTGCCACAAGCTGTCTTATGGCTGGTATGGAGATAAGCAAGGTATCTCGCTATCTTGGCCATACATCCATCAATACAACCGTTGCACGCTATGTGCGCTATAAAGATGCAGACATGGTGGATGATTTCGATAGTTTTACGGAATAGAAATGGGTCACAAATGGGTCACGAGCCATTTGAAATATAGTGTAAAAATATGGCTATTACCTGCGTATACTCCGCTTAATTAAGGCGTGTACAAATGGGGTTCAAGTCCCTTACATCCCGCCATTTGTTTGCTCAGAGCCCCTTTGGGGCTCTTTTTTATTTTGTCTGGTGAGTGCCGCGTTTACCTGCGTATTAAAATGGTATAAATGTTATCGCTTATGTGTACATTAACCTGTACATTAACCTTACGCACCATTGGCTTTTGGCTAAGCCTGGAGGAATAGCATGGATTTGTCTAGAAAAACAGATTATGCGCTGCGCATTTTGGCAGAGCTCATTCGTGATGATGGTCAAACGGTTTTATCGGTAAGAACCGCTGCAAAAAAGAATGATGTGCCGTATTCCTTTGCGCGCTCCATTCAGCATGATTTAACGCTTGCGGGCATTATTCAGTCCACTCGTGGTGCTCATGGTGGTATGCAGCTCATGATTGACCCCAAAACCACCACCTTGCTTGAGGTAGTAGAGGCTTGCCAAGGCCCGGTTGCAATTTCCAATTGTGATTGGAATGGTCCTGATGGTGGTCCTTGTCCACGCAGTTCTCATTGTGCTTTTAATCCCATTTGGTGTGGTGCCACACGTATGCTCCGTGATTATCTTGCATCGGTTACCTTGTACGATGTTGTTTTTGGCACCAAAGCACCTTCTTTGCCTCAGAGCTATTGGAGTAGCTCTGCGTTTGAGACACTGCGCGCTCCAGCCATGGAAAACCTTCAGGCCGAGTTATAAATGTCTGCAGATCTGGGTGCTTTTCGCACAAAAGTGTTGGAAGAAGGGCAAGCGCGCTACAGGGATTTGCCGTGGCGTAATACGCATGACCCGTATCATATTTGGATTAGCGAAGTTATGCTTCAGCAAACGCAGGTGTCTCGTGTAGATGGACGGTGGCAACGTTGGCTTGTGCGCTTTCCATCCGTAGAGGTGCTTGCTCAAGCAGATACAGCGGACGTATTGGACGAGTGGCAGGGTCTTGGCTACAATCGCCGAGCACTTTCTGTTCATAAAGCTGCGCAACACATAGCAGCGCTTCCTGCTGGATTTCCCACTCAGCTGTCTGATTTGGTGGCTTTACCAGGCATTGGTCCTGCAACTGCTGCGGGTATTCGTGCCTTTGCCTTTGAGCTTCCTGGCGTATATCTAGAGACTAATGTCCGCACGGTATTTTTACATGAGCTGTTTCCTCATCAGGAAGGTATTTCTGACAAGCAACTTGTTCCACTTGTAGAGAAGACCTGTCCGACAGATGCGTCTAATCCACAAGATAGCCCGCGCAGCTGGTACTATGCACTGTTAGATTATGGTGCCTATTTAAAGAAAACCGTGCCCAATCCATCACGTCGTTCCAAATCTCATGTCAAGCAGTCAAAGTTTGAAGGCTCACATCGTCAAAAGCGTGCCGAGCTTGTGCGTATTTTGCTTGAGGCACGTCGTCTTGCTACACCCATGGGTGAGCTTGAATTGGCATTGGCGCTCAACGAGCAGGAGGTTCAAGCCGGTCGGCCTGTGGTTGAGCATGCAGAGTTTATCAAGCTGCTTAATGAGCTTTCTTCTGAAGGCTTTTGCACAAAAACAAGCACGGGGTGGATTGCTTAAGCCGCCGTTCTAAACAAAGTCTCCTTGTTAGCTTATGTCAACATTTTTGCAGGTAAAGCCGTGACCAGCAGTCTTTTTAAAATGCGTGCTTTACATAAAATTATGCACGCATAAAAACGAAATAAATTAATGTTTGTGCCGAAGTAGCATTTGCTATCGGCTACAATGGACACAGACGTGCGGAGGGGAGTCCGCAATAAAAGGAGGAAATCATGGCAGTAGATTTTGAGCATTCTCAGACTAAAAAGAATCTTGAGACCGCTTTTGCTGGTGAGTCCCAGGCCCACACCAAGTACGAGTATTATGCTTCCAAAGCAAAAAAAGAGGGCTATGTACAGATTTCTAATATCTTTACCGAGACCTCAGGCAATGAGAAAGAGCATGCAAAGCTCTGGTTTAAGTATCTTCATGACGGTGAGGTTCCCACCACTGCCGTAAATCTGGCAGATGCTGCTTCTGGCGAGAATTACGAGTGGACTGATATGTACGCTGGTTTTGCTCAGACCGCTAAGGAAGAGGGCTTTACCGAGATTGCAGCTAAGTTTGCTCTGGTTGGCGCTATCGAGAAGGCACATGAAGAGCGCTACAAGAAGCTGCTCTCGTCTGTTGAGGATGGTACCGTATTTTCTCGCGAGGGAGTAAAGGTTTGGAAGTGCATCAACTGCGGCCACTTGCATGTTGGTGCAGTTGCTCCTCAGGTATGCCCCACCTGCAATCATCCTCAGTCTTACTTTGAGGAGCAGGTAGTTAACTACTAAGAACCAGTATAGGTTTTAGCAGTCTTTTACAGCTACATATGCGGATGCATAAAACCGGCGTCTTTATGACGTCGGTTTTTGTATAGAGAGCGGCAGAGCTTGCTACTTTTGCCGAGTCTTTCTTTTCTTTATAGGATTGCCCTGTGCCTTAAACGCGCTGGGACAAATATCATTAAGAGGGCATTCCGCACAAAGGGGCTTCTTTGCATCGCAAATCTCACGACCAAAAAGTACCCATTGGTGATTGACGGGCCCCCACATAGTACGTGGAATAACAGCCAAAATGTCCTTCTCGGCAGCAGCAGGAGAAGGGGCGTTGGTGAGCTTAAGGCGTGTGGCAATACGGTACACATGGGTATCGACTGCAATGCCCTCAACAATTCCAAACGCATTGTTAAGCACAATATTTGCAGTTTTTCGTCCAACGCCAGGAAGAGAAGTGAGTTCATCCATGGTGCGTGGGACTTCTCCGCCAAAGTCAGCCATGATTTTTTGAGCAGTTTCTACCACGTGCTGCGATTTGGTTCTAAAAAATCCTAAGCGATGGATAACATCTCCTACCTCTACTGGTGATGCTGCAGCCATAGCTTCAGCTGTGGGCCATTTTTTGAACAGTGTAGGGGTTACCGAGTTCACGGCCTTATCGGTAGTTTGAGCAGAAAGCAATACGGCAATAACCAGCGTGAAGGGGTCGGTAAAGTGCAGGGCGCATTCGGCTGCTGGGTAGCGTTGGTTCATGCGCTCACAAACAATAAGCGCTCGCTCGCATTTAGCTTTTTTGGATTCTCGCGGCACGGTGACTCCTCTGGCACTGACGGCGTAGTCGTTGGGTAAAATGGTAGCAACTTACAACTATATTCCCGACTGCAATAAGTGTAGTCGGTTTTGGCATGTCATTTTGCAGGATGGGGAGCGTATTCGTGCTCATCAATAGAATTTCTCGGAGTTTGTTAACGGCACCCGCTCTTGCTGATGTGGTGCATGAGCTGGATAGCGGCTCTGATTGTGATGTAGCGGTAGCTCAGTCTGCTCGTCCTCTTACGCTTGCGAGCCTATGGGCACGCAAGCCTCGGCCTACGCTTATGGTGGTTTCTGGAGAAGAGATGGCTGACCGTGTAGCGCGTACGCTGTCTGCTTGGATTGGGCTTAACAACGTAGCTCGTTACCCAGAGCGCAAAGATTTGCCTTGGGCAGATGTAGCAGCAGACGATGCGGTGATTGGCGCGCGCTGCGCTGCCGTTTCTCGTTTAGCGCAGGCAGAGCCATGCATTGTAGTGGCAAGTGCGCGAGCACTTATGCGTCAAGTACCGCCCGTGGGTTCTGGGTATTGGGCAAGTTCCAGCTTTGCGGTGGGTGACGAAGTTCCTTTTGAGGATATGGGTGCATTGTTGGTTGGTATGGGTTATGCAGATGATGGTGAAGCTGCAACCCCAGGCACCTTCCACATTCATGGCGATGCGGTGGATGTGTTTCCTGCTCAGGCAACCGCACCTGTTCGCATAGAATTTTTTGGTGATGAGATTGACCGCGTGCGTCGTATGGTAGCTTCTACCAAACAAACCATTGGCGACCTTGAATCTGTTGTGGTGTGCCCCTGTCGTGAACTTGCGCTTACCGATACAACCGTGGAGCATGCACGTCGTGCGTTATACAACGATGCACAAGAAACGTCTGCCATTGCGGCAGACCTAGAGCTCATTGAAGCACGTTCTTCTTCTCCTATTATCGATAAATACCTGGTGGAGCTCTATGGCAGTACCTCATCTGTCTTTGCTCACATGAGCAAAGACACTCTGGTGGTGCTCTGTGAGCCTCGTGCCTTGTTTGATGATTGTCAGCGCAAATACGATGAATTGAGTGCTGCTGCAGCGGCAGCTCGTACCAAGCTTACCGGTTTGTTTGTAGAGCCACGCGGGATGGATTTTGGCAAGCAACAGCGCTTGTCTTTCTCATCAATTTTGCGTGCGGGAGCTGCTGCAGTGCATAAGCTGGAGGTGCGTCAACCTGCTATTGCGGGAGCAGATTCTAAATTATTAGGACGCATTCGCGCTTGCATAGAAAACAATATGGTCATTGCGTTTGCGGTCCCTGACCGCGGAGCTCGAGAAGCACTTGAACTAAGTTTAAGTGACGAGCGCATTGCCTTTTGTGAGGAACTGTCTACGAGTGCGGCTAACGCTCTTCCTGTATTGGACAAGCAAGCGCAAGAGCAAGCTCAGGCGTTTGAACGGGGGCTCGTAAGTTTTATTGATGCGCCGGTGCCAGCTGGCACGATTTTTCCCGAGGCATCCTTAGCGGTTTTCTCGGTAGGGGATTTAACGCAGCGCATGGCCAAGCAAGGTGCTCGTAGACGCGTTGACCCCACCAGCGTTACGTTTCCCTTTAAACCGGGTGACTACGTTGTGCACGCCACGCATGGAATTGCGCTCTTTGCGGCCATTGTACGCCAAGAGGTTTCGGGCAAAGAACGAGATTACTTTTTATTGGAATATGCCAATAATGACAAGCTTTTTGTACCATTAGAGCAGGTAGACCGCATTACGCGCTATATTGGTCCCGATGGCTCGAGCCCACGGTTAACGCGCCTGAACACGGCGGATTGGTCTCGTGCAACGGGTAAGGCACGCAAGAGTGCCAAGAAGTTGGCATTTGACTTAGTAGATTTGTATACGCGTCGCGCATCAGTTGCAGGCCATGCTTGTGCGCCAGACACGCCAGCTCAGGCGGATATGGAATCAAGCTTTCCCTATGACGTTACGCCTGATCAGGCTCATGCTATTGCAGATATTAAGGCAGATATGGAGTCCAACCGACCCATGGACCGTTTGCTCTGTGGCGATGTTGGATTTGGCAAGACTGAAGTTGCACTACGCGCAGCATTTAAAGCAGTTATGGATGGCCGTCAAGTTATGGTGCTGTGCCCCACAACCATTTTAGCCGAGCAACATTATCAAACGTTCTTCAAGCGCTTTACCCCATTTGATGTAGATGTCCGAGTACTTTCCCGCTTTGTGACGCCTGCAAAACAGCGCCGTGCGCTTGAAGGATTTTCTGCTGGGGACGTCAAGGTTCTTATCGGCACGCATCGCTTGTTGTCCAGTGATGTTAATCCGCATGATTTGGGACTTATTATTATTGATGAGGAACAGCGCTTTGGCGTTCAACATAAAGAGCAGCTCAAAAACATGCGTGAACAAGTAGATGTGTTGACGTTATCTGCTACGCCTATTCCGCGTACTATGCAGATGGCTATGAGTGGCGTGCGCGATATGTCGCTCATTTTAACCCCGCCGCCAGGTCGTATTCCTGTGCAGGTTACCGTGGGTGAGTTTGATTTAGACGTCGTTTCTGCTGCCATTCGTGAAGAGTTAGCACGTAAAGGTCAGGTCTATTACGTATCTAATCGTGTCACAACTATTGATGACGCTGTGGCGCGTGTACAAGAGGCGGCGCCGGAGGCGCGCATTGGTGTAGCGCACGGCAAGATGAATGCTCGCGAGACTGAAGATGTTATGATGCGCTTTGAAGCACATGAGATTGACGTGCTTATTGCTACCACCATTATTGAGAGTGGTATTGATAATCCGCATACCAACACGTTGATTATTGAGGATTCTCAACGCTTGGGTCTGGCGCAGTTATACCAGCTTAAGGGCCGTGTAGGTCGTGGCCGTATACAGGCCTATGCCTACTTTATGTTTCCTGGTGAGCTGCCGCTTACACCTGAGGCAACAGATCGTTTGATGGCCATTAATGAGTTCCAAGAGCTGGGTAGTGGCATGCGTATTGCTATGCGCGACCTAGAGATTCGTGGCGCGGGCTCGTTGATGGGTGGCGAGCAGCACGGCAATTTGTCGAGTGTAGGCTTTGATTTGTTTACACAAATGCTGGGACAAGCGGTTGCAGAGGCACGTGGTGAGTCTGCAGATTTACCTCCTGCAGAAGTTACTATTAATTTGCAGGCAGACTTTTATCTAGCAGATGAGTACATCCCTGATGTAGATAAACGCGTGCTGGTGTATCGTCAGTTGGCAGGGGCTATGGAGTTAGCTGAAGTGGATGCGCTAGAGCAGGATGTAGAAGAACGCTATGGTGCCCTGCCTTTAGCTGGTCGCAACCTGTTTGACCGTGCTCGTATTCGTATTCGTGCACAGAGGTTGGGTGTAACGTCGGTTGCTCTGACGGAAGGACGCCTCATATACTTAGGTTTAGAAGTACCGCGCGATAAGAGCCTTAAGCTGCGCGAGCGAGGTGCTCTTGTGTATCCCAAGACCAAGAAACTGGCCTATCCATTTCATAGACAACGAGGCATTTTTGCAGGCAGCGCGTCTGCTTCTGAAGCGCGTAGCATCGAAGAACTTCTTCCTGCTGCACTTGGTGTGTTAGAAGAAGTTGGCGGAGATGACGAAGAGTAAGTAAGGAGTTCTTTTATGGACGTGCGTGCAGTGCTCTTTGATATGGATGGAGTTCTTATTGACTCTGAGCCCTTTTACAATCAACGTATTGATGCGTTTCTAAAAAGCATAGGGCGAGCTCCAGAAAGCATGATTGATTTTACAGGGTCCAATGACAATGCCATTTGGGAGACTTTGGTACCAGAAGATGCAACGTTACGCGACGCGTTACATGCACAATATGATGCGTATCGAGCAGTACATCCTGTTGACTGTGTATCAAGAGGTAACCCGCAGGCACCCAAGCTTTTTGAGGCGCTCCACGCCCGTGGCGTATTGACTGCTATCTGCTCTTCTTCAGAGCTGAGTATGATTCAGGAATACATGCATGTTCAGAACGTAGAATCACTTATTGACTTTGCAATAAGTGGAACTCAATGTGCTTATCATAAGCCACATCCCGAGATTTATCTTAGTGCCATGGAAGCTTTAGGAGTGCAACCTCGGCAATGTTTGGTTGTAGAAGACTCTCCCATAGGCATCCGCGCAGGTCTTGCAAGCGGTGCAAGGGTAGTAGCACTTTCTCAATACTCGGCAGATCGTCTAGATCAAAGCGAGGCACATGCGATAGTTGGCCAGTTACATGACATCTTGTCTTTTGTACATCCACAGTAGTCCAAGGTGTCTTCTCTACCTGCATGTTTTATTTCTTGATCAAAACAAAAAGCCTCTCTGCATTGGCAAGCAGTATTATGTAGGGAGTCGTTACCAGTTTGATGTATAGCTAAATGCTGTTAATGCTCGGAAAGGTGCAAATAATATGACGCAACAAGCAGCTAACCATGTGGAGATAAGCTCCGAAGACCTTGCTATTCTTAATCGTGCACCTCAGCTGCGTTGGGTAACACTGGGTTGTGGACTTATTGCCCACGAGATGGCGGAAGCACTGGCACAACAGGGACGTTGCTTTGCTGGCGCTTTTAGCCGTACACCCGCTAAGGTTCAAGAATTTGCTCAGCGTTACGGTATTGAGCGTGTGTATACCTCAGTGGATGAGGTAATGGCTGATCCAGATGTTGACGTGGTATATATTGCAACGCCGCATACTACGCATGCATCCTATATTCGTGCGGCGCTTATGGCTGGTAAGCATGTTATGTGCGAGAAAGCTATTACGATTAATGTTTCTGAGCTCGATGAGCTGCAAGCATTAGCTGCCGATAAGGGCTTGGTGCTTATGGATTCGTGCACCATTTTGCATATGCCACTCTATAAGGAGCTGCGCCGTCGCTTAGAGGCAGGCGATTTTGGTCGCGTGCACCTAGCGCAGGTCAATTTTGGTTCCTTCCATGAGTTTGATGCACAATCGCGTTTCTTCAATCCTGCACTGGGCGGCGGAGCCATGTTGGATATTGGCGTGTATGCGTTTTCTTTAGTACGCACGTTTTTCTCGAGCATCCCTACAGAGCTTGTCTCGCTAGAAAATCCCGCTCCTACAGGCGTGGATGATGAGTGCGCCATAGCCATGCGCAACGCAGAAGGCCAGTTGGGTGTGATTACCCTTACACTTCAGGCTAAGCAGCCAAAACGCTATGTAATTGCTACCGATAAAGGCTATTTAGAGGGTATGGAATATCCGCGCGCAGATGTAGCAACCTTCCGTAAGTGGCCCGAAAACACGGTGGAAACCATTGCGGTGGGCAAGCGTGCGCTCGCACTCAACTACGTAGTGGCAGATGTGGAGGCCGCTGTTGCTGGCGAGCAGGATGCCATTCGTATCAATGCATGGTCGCGTGATGTTATGAAACTCATGACGGATTCCCGATATGCATGGGATTTTCGTTTTCCAGGCGAGGAATAGCCATGAGTTTTGCCGCCGATTCTGCAGATGAGCAGTCGCGTCTGCGTCCTGGTGCACCGGGCAAGCATCCTGAGTTTGACCGTCTAGCCCGCACGATTTGGTGTCTTCGTCAACCCGATGGTTGCCCTTGGGACAAGGTGCAAACACACCAGTCCATTGCAAAGAACATGCTCGAAGAGGCCTTTGAGGCGGTTGATGCTATCGAGGCACAAGACTCCAGCCATTTGCGAGAAGAGCTGGGAGATGTGCTTATGCAGGTGTTGCTGCATGCGCAAATTGCAGCTGATGCGGGTGAGTTTACGTTAGATGATGTCTGCCGTGACCTTAATGAAAAGCTCGTGCGTCGTCACCCACATGTATTTGGTGAGCTAGATGCGTCAGATACGGATGAGGTTCTTACCATTTGGGATGACGTAAAGAAAGCCGAGCGTGCAGGTGGCAAAAATGATGCTGCACCCGAAGGCCTTCTCGATAGTGTGCCCAGAGCATTACCTGCACTTATGCAAGCGCAGAAAATCTCTAAGCGCGCTGCTCAGGTTGGTTTTGAATGGAAGACCACACAAGATGTTTGGGATAAGGTAGAAGAGGAACGCGGCGAGTTTTTGGCCGAGAAACCCGGAACAGCCCAGGCCACTATGGAGTTTGGTGACCTTTTATTTGCGCTGGTAAATGTGGCGCGTAAGGAAGGCATTGATGCGGAAGAGGCCTTGCGTATGGCTAACCGCAAGTTTCGTGCACGCTGGGCACAGGTAGAAATGCAGGCTCAAAAGGCTTCTCGTGAGCTGGAAAGCTATACTGCAGATGAACTTGAGGTTCTGTGGAATGTGGTCAAGGCGGATGAGTCGCTATAATAAAGGCAACTATCTGTCGTACAATGTATACTGCGCATCACAAACACAGCAGAAATGAACTCACTTATGGCATCAGCTGATGACACAATTTCCTTTAAAGCTCAGAAGGGCAAAAAGCCTGTTCAGAGGGCTCAATCTAGCAAGACGACTGAGGCTAGCGACGGTCGTATTCATGCAAAAAAACGTGCGGTGCGTAAGGAAGAAAAATCATCTTCTAAGCTGCAGCAACTAGCTGCTTGGTATGCTAAGTTAGGCAATTACCGTGCCTTGCTCATGGTATTGGGCGGCATAGTGTTGGTAGTTGTTGCATTGTACTCACCTTTACGCTCCTGGTATGCTGCTCAGCGTGATGCAGAGTTATATACCAAGCAATTACAAACCCTCAAGAATGATAATGCTGCCTTGCAAGAAAATGTAACGCGTTTGCAGTCCAAAGAAGGTATTGAGGATGAGGCTCGTAAGCGCGGCTATGTAGTGCAAGGAGAAACCTCGGTTACCATCAATGGCATGAAAGACGGTGGTGAGGCCAAGGCGGATGCGTCAAAGAACTCTTTGGACGGCGTTGCCACAGACGATCCTTGGTATATCAAAGTGCTCGATGCTGTTTTCTTGTATCAGGCACCTACCATACATGAATAAAACAATCAGACATAAAACGAGTAATGTACTCCGGTAACTATATATGGTAAAAAAATATTCCAAAATAGCATGTATTGATATTGGTACGGTTACCTCGCGTTTAGCTTTAGCTTGCTTTGATTCTTCTCGCAATACATTGCAATCGATTCAAAAACAATCATGTATTTGTGACCTGGGAGAAGGCCTTGCAGAATCAGGCATATTGTCCGACGCAGCCATCGATCGAGTGTTAGCTGCAACCTCTAGGTTTATAGATGCGGCTCATGCATGGGGAGCGGACAGTGCTGTATGCACGCTTACGAGTGCCGCCCGTGATGCAGCAAACTCTACGATTTTGCTTGAGGGACTTCGAGCTCAAGGACTTGTACCACAAGTTATCCCCGGATCAGTAGAAGCTCGCCTTACCTTTATAGGTGTGGCGTCTGACTTTACAGAGAAACGCATTGTTGTTTGTGACAGCGGTGGCGGTTCAACAGAACTTGCGGTTGGTACGGTGTATGCTCATGGAGTGCTTGAGTTGGAGGAAGTAGTTTCTCTCCAAATTGGTGCGCGCCGTATTACGGATATGTTTTTGTTGGAATCTAATCCACCAACGCTTTTGGCGCGCAAAAAAGCATATGACTATTGCAATCAGGCGTATATGAGGCACATGCCTGCTGTTTTGCGCAATGCTGCGCTGCCAATTATTGCTGTAGGTGGAACGGCTACCTCACTCGTAGCAATGGATAAGCAGTTGCGGCCCTATGACAGTGCTGCTGTACATTTGTCTCATATCACAACACACAAAGTTGGCCAACTTGTAGACCTTCTCGGCAGCATGACGGTAGACCAACGTGCACACGTAGTGGGGCTACAACCTAAACGCGCAAAAGTTATTTTAGGTGGCACTATTGTGCTGCAGGCTTTGCTTCGGGTGGCAAACTCTCCATATATGCAGGTCAGTGAGCATGATTTGCTGTACGGGTTGGCAAATGTGGCCCATGCCGCGCAATTTGGTATGCAGAGTTTTGAGGATTGGGACATTCAACTCTCGCATCTGTGATAAAACTGCGGTAGGATAGTGCAGTACCTGTGTGGGGGCGTGGTGGAATTGGCAGACGCAGGGGATTTAAAATCCCTGGCCGAAAGGCTTGCGGGTTCGAGTCCCGCCGCCCCTACCAGCTTTTCTCTAGGCATCCATCACACGCGTACGAGGATTATTCACTCGGTTTAACAGGTTTGATGTAGTATGCCACGTTCTTCGTATGATTTAAAAGCTACCAAAACAGCCTCTAAGTCTGTACTGCATTCGCAGGTAGCCAATGTTCTTCGCGAGAAAATCTATAAACGTGAGTGGGTGCCAGGTCAGCGTATTCCTTCAGAAAACACGCTCGTAAAAAGCTATGGTATTTCACGAGGAACCGTACGCAAGGCGTTGGGCGCGCTCATAGAGGAGGGTCTCCTCAAATCAATTCATGGCAGCGGTACCTTTGTAGAGGATCACGCCATTTCTCATCCAGCAGGTGAGAAACCCATTTCATTTGCTAAATCACTCAACAAGCAAGGTAAGCAGTTTGTAACTCTTGTACAGAACAAGCAGTTGCTCGATGCTACGCCTGAGGTAGCTAGTCAGCTACATATTTCCGTTGGTGACTCCGTTATGTTTTTGCGGCGCATTCGTTTAGTAGAGAATGAGCCTATTATGTGTCAGGAAGGCTACTATCCTTTGCGAGAATGCCCTGGTATCGACAGAGCAGATTTTACAGTTGAGTCAGCTTTTGATGTTGTACAAACTTGTTCAGGTCGTAAAGTTAAAACATCTCGTATGCGTTATGTAGCTCGCGTTGCTGGTGATGAGCATGGTGCCTACCTTGATGTGGATGCAGCGGCGCCAGTTTTGTTGTTGGAACAAACCATTTTGCTTGATGATGACACGCCTGTGGAGTGGAGTTACACCTGGTTTAAGGCTGGACAAGAGATAGTGGGAATAGCCACTCAGGAACAATAACAATTTTCTCTTGCATTGTTCACGGTTTATGCATAAACTTGTTCATAAAAATATATACAAGTTAATGAGATGCGTAACAGCGTATTGGTAAGTTGGTAAGCTTGTGCAAGGGAGTTCCATATGGAAAAAGTAGTCCTGCAGCGTCCGTTCTTCGTAGTAAATCCCAAGTCCTACTTGTATGGGGAAGAGGTTTATAAGCTTGCAAAAAAGACTGATGAGTTGTGCGAGCGCTATAACTTTCAGTCTTTATTTACTGCACAACTTATTGATCTTCCCTGGATTATTGCGCATTGTCCTCACTTGATTCCCTGTGCACAAACCATGGAATCATTAAAACCCGGTCGTGGTATGGGACACGTATTGCCAGAGGCGTTGGCAGCAGCAGGCGTTAAGGCAACCTTCCTCAATCATGCAGAAAATCCTATGACTATGCATGAGCTGGCGGCAACTATTGCGCGCGCTCATGAAGTGGGCATTCTTACTTGCGTATGTGCGGACTCTGTAGAAGAGGCCCGTGCAATTGCACAACTGCGCCCCGATATTATGACCTGCGAGCTTACCAGCCTTATTGGCACTGGCCAGATTGCTGGCGAAGATTACATTCGCAGTTCTACTCAGGCTGTAAAGGAAGTTTCTCCTAACACTATGGTGCTACAGGCCGCCGGCATTTCTACTGGTCAAGATGTCTATGATGCTATTATGTATGGTGGCGACGCTACGGGTGGTACTTCTGGTATTGTTGCTGCAGATGACCCCTTTGCAACTCTGGAAGAAATGTTTGCAGCTTTGGACCGCGCACGTACCAAGCTTGCTAAGGAGCATAACTAATGAGCGTCTATAAGGGTCTTGTAACGGTACAGACACAAGCTGGCAAGCCTACCTATATTGATGTAACTAATCAGGTAGATGCCATTGTCCAGGAGTCTGGTATTACAGAAGGAACGGTTACGGTCATCTCGTGCCACACCACCTGCGCGCTTTTCTCGGATGAATTTGATCATGACCGCACGGGAGCTGGTGATCTGTTTTTGCAGGCAGATCTTAATGATGGCCTCCAAAAAATCTTTCCTGAGCAAAAAGATTGGTCTACCTATCGCTATCCCGGCGAGAAGCACTTTGAGGAAGTAGAAAGTTGGCCTTCTGCAGCAAGTTATCTTCCTAATGGGGATCGTACTATGCTTTGGAATGGAGATGCTCATCTGCGTGCTACGCTTTTGGGCAGTTCATGCATCTTTGAAGTAGAGGAAGGTAAGTTGCAAATGAGTGGTCTTGCCTCCATCTTCTTTGTAGATTATGACCGTACGCGTGAGCGTACACGTAAGGTCCGCGTTATTGTCATGGGTGAATAGTCATAAAAACTGCTACTTTTAGCATTTTTTGACCACGTTTGTGCAATACTTCTATAGTTTATTCGAGCTGTTTTAAACATTTTTGAAGGGGGGAAACATGAAGAACATCATTTTAGCTTGTGGCTCTGGCGTAGCAACTTCTACGGCTGTTGCAGCCAAGATTAAGGACCTGTTAGATTCCAACGGTCTTGCAGGTACCTTTACCATTACCACCTGCTCCATCTCTGAGGCAGTTGGTAAATCCAAGGATGCTGATTTGCTCATTGCCACTACCGTTAAGCCAGATGGTATTGAGTGCCCATTTATTTCTGGCATTCCATTCCTTACTGGTATGGGCCGTGCCGCTGCAGAGCAGCAGGTAGTTGACTTTATAAAGAACTAGTTTTGCTCGTACGAAAGTTCGTAAAAACGAGCTGTTGTTCATGATGAGAGAGGGAAATTAAACATGGACACTATCGTCAGTTTCTTTTCCGGTGTCTCCAGCTTGGGCGTATCTGTTGTAATGCCCATTGTTCTTACCATTATTGGCATGTGTTTTGGCGCAGGATTTGGTAAGTCTCTTAAGGCTGGTTTGACCGTTGGCATTGGCTTTATTGGTCTTAACCTTGTAATTAATCAGCTTATGGGTACGGACTTTGCTGGTGCTGTTACCGCAATGGTACAGCGTTTTGGTCTGTCCCTTTCCGTTATTGATGTAGGCTGGCCTGCCGCTTCTGCAATTGCAATGGGCTCTATTGTTGGCACCATTATTATTCCGCTGTCTTTGGCAGTTAACATTGTGATGTTGCTTACCAATACCACCCAAACTGCAGACGTTGATATTTGGAATTACTGGCACTTTGCCTTTACGGGTGCTCTTGTTGCTGTTGTTACCAACAATGTGGCTTTTGGTATTTGTGCTGCAATTATCAACGAGGTCGTTGTCCTTGTTATTGGTGATGTAACTGCTCCCATGGTTGAGGAATCTCTGGGCCTTCCTGGCGTTTCTATTCCTCATGGCTTTGCAGGTGCTTATGCTCCTATTGCTTTTGCCATGGACTGGCTTATTGACAAGATTCCTGGCCTTAACAAGATTGACATTAATGTACAGAGCCTTCAAAAGCGCTTTGGTGTATTTGGTGACCCTGTCATGTTGGGCTCTCTTATTGGTCTTGTAATTGGCATTCTTGCTGGATATGGCTTCCTTCCTGTTGTAGATGCTGCTACTGGCAAAGCTACTCCAAGCTTCCTTGCTACAGCAGTTTCTATGGGCGCTGTCATGGTTCTTATTCCTAAGATGGCTGCTTTGCTTATGGAGGGCTTGCTTCCTATTTCTGATGCTGCTTCTGCATTTATTCAGAATCACTTCCAGAGTCGCGGCAAGATTTACATTGGTCTTGACTCCGCCGTTGGTACTGGCCATCCTGTAACGCTTACCATGGCTCTTATTCTTGTACCTTTTGCAATTTTGTTGGCACTTATCCTTCCTGGCAATAAGGTAATGCCTTTGGTAGACCTTGCCTGCATTCCTTATATGTTGGTATTGGTTACTCCCATCGTTCATCAGAATGGCTTCCGTGGCATCTTGACTGGTATTGTTGTGTTGGCTGTTGGCCTTTACATTGCTACCGACCTGTCTCCCCTCATTACCACTGCCGCTGCAAATGTAAACTTTGATATGAACGGTGCTGCTGCAATTTCTTCCATCTGTGATGGTGCTAATCCGCTTACCTGGGTTATTGTTCGTCTGGGCGCGCTTGGTAATGGCATCGGCCTTATTATCCCTGCTGTTGGCGTACTTGCTCTTGCTGTATGGAATCGTACGCGCATTCTCAAGGAAGCCGCAGCAATGCACGAAGCAGAGACTGCTTCTGCAGAGTAGCTGGTTGTTTGTAGGAACTATATACAAATAAAGCTCCATGTGGAGGCGGGACTTTCGCAAGGAGGTTCCGCCTCTGGAGGTTGTAATGGGAACTTATATATATGATGCAAAGCGATTTGGCTTCTCGGTAACGTTTATTGGCATATTTTGCATTGCCATGTGTCTAGCAAGTATCGCTGCATTTTTTAATATGTTTAGCCTGCCTAAGGGTATTGCTGCGGTAGTACTTATTGTTGCGGGCTATCAAATATGGAACACTTTCATTGCACTTGCTAATCCACGCCAAGTTACGATTGATGAGCATAGTATCGCGTTTAGCGCGTATGGCCGCACCGACAGGTTTGTCTTGGATGACATTCATGCTTTTACCGTGCGCGAATTTCCAGGGAAGCGCTATGTTCGCATTAATGAGGGTGGTCTGTTGCGTGGCAGGTATTGGGTGCAAACAGGTTTTATGGACAACGGAGAAGCTCTTGAGGCTTGGTTGTCTGAGTTTGAATATCAGGTAAATCCCAATACAGTTAAGGCGCAGGCGCGTCACTCCAATCAAAACTATGCTGCTCACAAACAGCAAATTGAAGAGATTCTTGAGCGTGATAAGCGTCAAAAGCGCACCAAATCCAGTACAAAGGAGAAATAATGCTGGTAAATCTTCGCGATATTTGTGCTATTGCCGAGCAAAACAATATGGCAATCGCTTCCTTTAATACTCCGAGCCTTGAGGCAGTGCGCGCTGCTATTGATGCTGCCGAGAAAACCGGGTACCCCGTTATCTTATCCCATGCAGAGGGACATGAGCCGCTTGCGCCTTTGGATGTTATTGGACCAGCTATGATTGCTTTGGCAGAGCGCTCGAGTGCACTTATCTGTGTGCATCTTGACCACTGTGAACACCTATCGTATATGCGTCGCGCTCTGGAACTAGGTTTTACCGGAGCTATGTTTGATGGGTCCTACCTGCCGTATGAGGAAAATGTTGCCAATTCTCAACGCGCGGCAGACATGTGTGCCGCTTTTGATGCGGGCCTGGAGTGTGAGCTGGGTTCTATGGGTTCTCGCGAGGCGGGAGCTCGTGATGAGGGAGGCACTGCAGAAGAGTCCGGTGCTGTATATACAGATCCCCTACAAGCAGAAGCGTTTATCAACAGTACAGGTTTGGATATTTTGGCATGTTCGTTTGGTACCGTTCATGGAATCTATAAGGGCGAGCCTCATCTTAATTTTGATGTGCTCACCAATATTCGTAAGCGCGTGCATACGCCTCTTGTTATGCACGGTGGTTCAGGTGTATCTGATGAGGATTATCACAAAGCTATTGATGCAGGTATTCGCAAGATCAACTACTACACCTATGGCGTAAAATTTGCAGGTGACGCCGTTCGTTCGCTTATTGCCGAGCGCGAGGCTCAAAGCAGTGACGCAATTGTTTACTGGCACGATATGACCGCCGCAGCTTACGAGCGTCTTGTGGACGACTTTACGAACGTAGTAACTGTATTCGCCAACGGCGCAAAACCACTTGCCTAAGGAGGCAGTATGAGTTCTATTGATACATCCCTTTACACACCCGACTTGGTCTTTTTTGACTTTGAGGCCACTACCTATGAGGACTTCTTCCAGAAGTTTTCCAAGATTATGATGGAGAAAGGCTATGTAAAGGATAGCTGGCTTGCTGCTATTACAGAGCGTGAGCGCAATTTTGCCACAGGCTTACAGTTTGAGAGTATCCCCGTAGCAATTCCCCACGTAGACCCTCAGCATATCCTTAAGCCCTATATTGCAATCATTAAGCCTAAAACTTCTATTAGCTTTGAACCGATGGCCGGAATGGTAGACCATGCCATTGACACCAAACTCATTGTTAATCTTGGTCTGCTTAAACATGCAGAAGGCCAGGTAGAAGTGTTGCAGGCAATGATGGGCATGTTTATGGATGAGAAGGCAGTGGAAGACATTATGTCTCAAACGACTGCCGAAGGAATGGTTGATTGCTTCAAGCGCTATGCAAATTAGTGGTACGCTGTTATATCCGTACACCAGATTTAGCGCCAAAAGGAGGCACTCATGGAACTTAATTCCTATATTGATCACACCATCCTTAAGCAGAATGCTACCGAGGCTGACCTTGCCAAGCTGTGCGATGAAGCAATGAAGTATCACTTTGCCACGGTTTCCATCAACACATGTTGGACGGCATTTGCAGCTCAGCGTCTTGCAGGCTCTGGTGTAGGCGTAACAAGCTGCATTGGTTTTCCTCTAGGCGCTGCAAACACTGCAGGTAAGGTTGCCGAGGTAAAGCAGGCTGTAGCAGACGGTACCGCCGAGATTGATATGGTAATTAACGTAGGTAAGCTTATTGATGGCGATGATGAGTATGTAATCAATGACATCAAAGCTGTTGTAGAGGCTGCTGACGGTCATCCCGTCAAGGTTATTCTTGAGTGCTGCTTGCTTAATGACGAGCAAAAGGTTCGTGCATGCGAGGATTGTGTAGCTGCAGGTGCTGCCTTTGTTAAGACCTCTACTGGTTTTAGCACGGGTGGTGCAACTTTGGCCGATGTAGCTCTTATGCGCAAGACAGTTGGCGATAAGTGCAAGGTTAAGGCTGCAGGCGGTATTCACAACCGTGCAGAGGCAGAGGCTATGATTGAAGCTGGTGCTGATCGTTTGGGTGTAAGTGCTTCTGTTGCTATTGTTGAAGGCTAGATTAAGTTAAAAGCCAAGTAAACGATCGTACTAAAGCCGAGGTAAGGCTACACGTAACTACCAAGGTATAGCTTAGCAATTACAAAACTATAAAGAAGGTCTGTACAGCTTACGGGTGTACAGACCTTCTTTTTAAAGAGTCTATTTAAAAAATCCTATAGTCTGAACTGCTAACTCTAAACAAAGACAAGACGTATTTGGCGCGAGCCCATATAAAAATTAACGCTTAGTCAAAAATAACAACCATTTACCGGTCTTCCGCGCGTGCGCACTAACCCCACACTAAGATTTAGCTATAACAATGATATATCTTATTGCGAAGATAGCATTGGAAGTGTGGTTGTATGGGTAAATGGTTGCACAGTATTGGTCGTATCTCCTTTTTGGTAGTTTTAGGTGTAATACTTTTACTCACTATGCCTGTATTAGCGCTGGCTGTTCCGTCTGATAGTTTGGTTATACATACTTCTACCGATAAAAACGTGTATACAACAAATGATGTCGTTTTGTGTCATGTAACCATTGAAAATCCAACTAATGTTGATGCAAAAGATGTTGAGCTTACCGTAAAACTTCCTGACGGATTAGTTCTTGATGGTAAAAGTCATGTTTCTTTCCACATAGGTACTATTGCGGCTCATACAAACTTTGAGAAAGACCTTACCTGTAAGGCTGTTAAAGGTACATCTGCTATAGATGGGTCTTCGCAAAGCAAAAAAGATCATGCTTTATACAATAATAAAACGTCCGTAGGTCTTGCAAATCTTAGTGATAATTTCTCCCTTTGGCTTGTAATAGCACTTGTAGTTGTTGGTGGCATCTGTGTAGGCATAGCTCTTTGGAGTAAACACATGCATGGTGCGTGCGCACTTTTTATTGCGGTTATTGGTGCGTCACTTTGTTTAAGTAATGTGGCGTATGCTCAGCCAAATGCTTCTCAAAAGATGAATGTTCATACAACTAAAACTATTACAGTTAATGACATTACGTACGATATTACGTTTGACGTAAGTTATATCTGGGAGACCAATAGCCCTACCATTGCAATAGATAAGACTAAACTTACTCATATAGAAGGTATTGATGGCTTTGGACTTCCACATGACGGTGCTCTGAGTGGGGCCCTGGATAGCAAAAGCAAGAAGATTTCTTCATTTGAACTTATTGTTGCCGATGATAAAAACAACACTATAGGAACGTATGCTATAGATGTTAAGCAAAACTGGTCTATTGGGTCATTTGGACTTTTAAAAGGTGCAAATACTCTTACCGTAAAATGCACGTTTGAAGATGGCTCATGTGTAGTAGATAGTGTTGTTATAAATTATGACAAGACTGATAAGCTCGATGTATTAACGATAGACAAACAGGATTCTGATGCAGACGGGCTTATTAACTATCTGGAAACCTACTACAACACAGATCCCAATAAGAAAGACACCGACGGCGATGGTATAGATGACTATACCGAGATAGCTGGCATACATACTGATCCAACCAAGCAAGATTCAGATGCAGATAGCATCCCTGATGGAAGTGAGGATTCCGACAACGATGGTCTAAACAACCTTAAAGAGATTGAGTTTGGTACTAATCCAGCTTCTTTTGATACAGATCTCGACAGACTTTCTGATGGACAAGAAATTAAGATGAGCACAAATCCTCTTAAAGAAGACACTGATTCAGACGGTGCTTGGGATGGCTGGGAAGTGGCGCATACAACAGATCCTTTGCAAGCTCAGAAAAGTTTTGTTGTGAGTGCAACTCAAACAGGCTCTAACAATACAACTACGCTGACTGTAACAACAGAGGGTGCATCAGTAGAGCAAGTCTATATGCTCCCTATAACAGGAACAGATATTGATCTTACTCAAACGCCAGGATATATCTGTGGTTATGAGTTTAATGCTCCGAAGAATTTTATGTCTGCTACCGTTGAATTTAAGCTTGATGAGAAATTGTTTAAGAATAAAGACTTTAATCCTTGTGTGTATTACTACAATCCAGAAACTCAAGCGCTTGAAGAACAACAAACAAGTGTGAACGGCTCTACCGTAAGCTTTAAGCCAAGCCATTTTTCAATTTACTTGGTGGTGGATAAACACTCGTTTGACCAGGTATGGAACCGCGATATAAAAGATCCAACTAAGCAGTCTCAAGCTTCTGCATCGTATGATTTTTGTTTTGTACTGGATAGGTCTTTTAGTATGAAGACCACTGATCCCAAATGGTTAAGAAAAACAGCCCTTATCAATCTTGTTGATAAGTTCAGGGAAGGTGACAGAGCGGCAATTGTTGAGTACACAGCAAAAGTTACCAAAGTTTTAAACTTTACGGGTGAGAAAAGCTTTATAAAAAAGTATATAGGAGGCATTACTAACGACAGTGGTTTTGAAGAACATAGCGGCACTAATGGAACGGCCGGCCTTCAAATGGCACTTGATAAATTTAGTAAAGAGGCTCGTCCAGAAGCACGGAAAGCAATTTTCTTCTTAACTGACGGTGATGATAATGCATCTACCCAATACAGCTATATGCAGCTTGGTCAAATGGCAAAAGAGCAAAGTATTGCAATTTACTGCTTTGTGTTAGGTGATATTGTTTCTGAAGATAAGTACAACATGCTTGAACAGATTAGTAAAGCTACTGATGGCAAGTGCTATAGAGGCATAGATGCTGACATGTCTTCTTTTACTGGTCTTATTTTTGATGAAACTATTGATTATGAGACCGACTCTAATGGAGATGGTATATCTGACTACTATGCCAAGCTTATTCAAAATGGAACACTTACCCTAGCCAATGGAACTACTCCCTATAAAGGGGTTGATTTCTCTAATCCAGACTATGATCATGATGGTCTTTTAAATGGGCGAGAACTCAAAGTGTGCGTGTATTACTCACCAGATGGTAATAGGTATGTGTATCTCCAACAAATAAGTAACCCCTTGGTTAAAGAGTCTAGTCACAAAGTTGACTCACGAACCTTAGCTATTTTTGCTGCACTTTGTTATGAGGATGGTAGTGCGGCTGAGCGTGACGGTAGGTTTTATAAAGAAAGTGAGATTGTGGGAAATCCAGATCCAGAAGAAAGAGAAAAGAGTAACGATGAAATTGGCCAAAGATACTATTTCTTAGGGGGTGCTAATGTCTTTGGCTCTAACAAAGACGGCCATATCTCAGGCTCTTGGATAGTTGCAGAGTTTGTAAACCACTTTACAGTACCTAACATATTCGCGAACTTTAGTGCAACCGTATATGTTCGAGGCAATGATGTAGTACTTGCCTACCGCGGTACCGATGAGGACCCTGAGTGGATTAATGACTTACAAGGTGGTCTTACAAACTTTACCTTTGAAGAGTCTTATGCAGAAGTAACAGCTCTTTGTGTGGCTTATAAGTATGCTGCTACTGGCAAAAATGTCTATATAACAGGACATTCTTTAGGTGGATACTTGGCACAAGTGGGAGCAGCAAAATTCTTGCAGACCTCATACAAAAATCAACTAAAGTCTTGCGAATACTTTAATGGTATAGGTTTTGATTATGCACTATGGGCATGGGCATCAACTACACCATCCAAATATAATCATGTAAATAAAAGAAACATTCTAGGGTACTTTTATGGCAACGGTGGAAGATTGATTTCCCATAGGATTCATGGTGACTTTGTTTCTCCCATGGGATTCCATTCTGGAAGAACGAAAACATACTTTGCTGTTCGTCCATGCATTAAGAATCATACCAAAATACACGGATATGGAAATGATGGCGCGGGGATTAGCATGATTGTGGCTATATCTACTCTTAACAATAACAATGGAGAGTTAATTAATTTCGCAAGGCAAATCAACCTATATGGGAAAGGTTTGCTTTGGACTGTTCATGAGACTGATAGCTTTTTCTATCACAACTTAGATGGATAGTTTTGAGGCTAGGATATGAAAATGAAAATCACTTATCGCAAAGCAGTAACTGTTTTTATCGGGCTTGTTCTACTACTGTTCGTAGTGCCATCTCTTATAAATTTTGTACGTCTAGTAAAGGAATACCAAGAAGGCCCTAGCGTTCAGGCAGCAGTAGATTCTGCCAATATAGCATATGATAGACCGCTATATGGTCTTACATATAAGTTTGAGTATGAAGATAAAGATGCTGAAGGTAACACACAATACCACTTCATTTCTACAGGTGGAGAAAATGTTTCTAAAGTACTAAGAGCAAAGTTTAAATGGAGAGATAGTTGGTCATGGAAGATGCTCCCTGACTATCATCCTGCAGGGTGGTATTACGGAGTAGCAAATTACGAGGAGTGGGAAGAAGCTTTTATCAAATGGATTAAAAGTCCCAACTACGATGGACGTAAGCTTCCATATGAGTATCAAGAGTATGCGTATAAGCAGTAGATTCTCTGTAATAATCTCAATGGATAGATGTTGAGGTTTATGGCATGGAAAAAGATTCCTTATCGCAAAATAATATATAGCCTCATTGGAGTCGTTCTCGTACTGTTTGGCATTTCGCTAGCTTTACATCTAGTGCATATGGCAAAGGAGTATCAACAAGGTCCTTCTGCAGCTGCTGCATTGAATTCGTATGGTGTAAGCAGAGATAGTATAGAAGGCCTGTATTATAAATATGAGTATGAAGATAAAGATGCTGAAGGCAATACACAATACCATTTCATTTCTACAGGCGGAGAAAATGTTCCAAGGGTTGTAGTTTGTAAGTTTACCTGGTTGGATGAGTGGGATTTTGTAATGCTTCCTTCTCGTACTCCAGCTGGATGGCAGTATTTAGAGACTAACAAGGAAGAATGGGAGCAAGCCTTTATAGCTTGGATTAAGAGTCCCAACTATGATGGGAGAAGTCTTTCTCCCATCTACGAAGTATATGTTCCTAAAAAGCCTTAGGAAATGCCCTCTAACAATGCTATGAATTCCTCAAACTAAAGCTCACGGAGAATAATGAAAATCACGTATCGCAAAGCAGTAACTATTTTTATCGGACTTGTGCTACTCCTGTTTGTAGTGCCATCTCTTATAAATCTGATGCGTCTAGCAAAGGAGTATCAAGAGGGTCCTAGCGTTCAGGCAGCATTAGATTCTAACAGTGTAGGATATGATAGACCCCTATATGGTCTTACATATAAGTTTGAGTATGAAGATAAAGATGATGAAGGTAACACACAATATCACTTCATTTCTACGCGTGGAGAAAATGTTCCCAAGGTTATAGTTTGCAAATTTCTTTGGTTTGATGAGTTGAGTTTTGTAATGCTTCCTTCTCGCACTCCAGCTGGATGGCAGTATATAAAGAACAATGAGAATGAGTGGGAAGAGGCTTATATCAAATGGATTAAGAGCCCCAACTACGATGGGCGTAAACTTCCTCCTGAGTACCAAAAATATGTTCCTAAAAAGCCCCAAGAAGAACCTTCCAGCAATGACACTAGTGGAGTACCTTCTAACAATAGTGTTAGTTCATAAAGTTAAGATTTGTAGAAATCAATAAACGTTACCTATCCTAAAACACCATCTGTTTTGCTGTCTGTCTATAGGGTACTACTCGTTCAATCTTTTTCTGCTTTTAAGCAAAAAGTGAACTGCCCTATTTCCTGTATCCAAGAAAGAGGAGGCAGTTCACTAAAGCAGAATCCTTTTCACATACCAAAAGGATATAGCGCTCAGATGAGTCGTGGCAGATTATGCGCCTGCAATGCCCATGTGCAATGTGTGTTTACAATACCTATGCGCGACGTGCACTTAACTCACGAGCAACTTGTGCGCCTAAAGCAACGTTGTTAAATACCAGTTGGATATTTGCCTCAAGGCTGGCTCCACCAGTCAGCTTCTGGATTTTATCAAGAAGGAATGGCGTAATCTTCTTGCCAGTAATGCCCTTCTCATCCATCTCGGTAATGGCTGCTTCAATGGTTGCATTAATGGAATCCGCATCCATGGAATACTGCTCGGGGATAGGGTTAGTAACCAGCATGCCGCCGCCCAGGCCAAGCTCAGACTTGGTGTGGAAGATGCCTGCCAGCTCAGCGGGGGTGTCTACGCGGTAATCTACACTAAAGCCGCTCTTACGGGTATAGAAGGCGGGTAGTTCATCAGTCTGGTAACCAAATACAGTAACACCCTTGGTTTCTAGGTATTCGCGGGTAAGTCCCAAATCCAAAATGGATTTAGCGCCAGCACAAATAACCATAACGGGGGTTTGTGCAAGTTCTTCCAAATCTGCAGAGACATCCATGGTGGTTTCTGCGCCACGGTGCACGCCACCAATACCACCCGTTGCAAACACAGAAATGCCAGCCAAAGCTGCAACAATCATGGTTGCGGCAACGGTGGTAGCGCCATCCTCGCCACGCTCAACTAAAACAGGGATGTCACGACGGCTTGCTTTAGTAACCGCAAGGCCCTTCTTGCCCAAGTAATCAATCTCGTCTGCAGAAAGACCTGCGCGGAGCTTGCCTTCAATAATGGCAATGGTTGCAGGGACAGCGCCCTTATCGCGAATAATCTGTTCTACCTGCAAAGCAGTCTCTACGTTTTTGGGGTAGGGCATACCGTGAGAAATAATAGTGGACTCCAAAGCAACAACGGGCTTGTTGTTATCCAAAGCGTCCTGGACCTCGGGTGATACAACCAAATACTTCTTCAAAGACTCTGTATTCATACATAGTTCCTTTCTACGGGTCCCAGAGCGGGACATATAAAAACAGTAGGAATGCAAATGGAATGCAAACGCTTATAGTGGGGCGTTTGCACTAAAATACCTGCGTTACTTGGTGCGCGCTGGAGCTTGTTTCATGCGCTCAAGTACAGCACTTTCCGAAACGGCCTTACTAATGGTTTGCGGACTTTCAATGCATAATGCGGCGGTAGCCAAGCCAGCCTGTGCGCACTTTTCCAGAGTAAAGCCCTTGAGCCAGCCCCAAGCAATAGCTGCCATCATGGAATCACCCGCACCGGTGGTATTGACTACGTTTGCTTTAAGCGGAGCCATTTTAAAGCGCTCGTTTTTATCGGCTACCAAAAGGCCATCAGAACCTAGCGAGACAAACAAGCGCTCAATACCAGCATCTAAGAGCACGTCAAGAGCTTTGTTGAGGCTTTTCTTGTCTGTGATAGCAATGCCACTCAAAAGCTCTGCCTCAAGTCGATTAGGCTTGAGTGTGTGAATATGGCTTAACACGCCCTGGAGCTTCTCGGCCTTGGTGGTAGAAACGGGATCGCAAAAGAGGGGCACCTTTACGTGTTCGGCTAAGAACTTGATGGACTCAACAGGCAGGTTGGTGTCAATAATACAGGCAGCACCACGATTAATAAGATCAATCTTGCCAGCCAGGTAGTCTGGAGTGAGCTTCTCATAAATGTGCATGTCAGAGATTGCCAGCTCCATGTCTCCCGCTTCATTTGCAATAGATACGTAGGTGGATGTGCTGCCACCAGCAACAATCAAAGCATCGGTAATGTCCATGCCTGCGGTACGGCAGCGCTCTTGCAAAAAGATGGCGTTATCGTCATCACCAAATGCGGTAAGCAACTTGACCTTGGCTCCAAGTAGCGCCAGATTGTGGGCAATATTGCGACCAGCACCGCCGGGAGATGTGGTTACTATGCCAGGATTGGAGTCCTTAGCACGCAGGGGAGCAGAAGGCCTACCGGCAATATCTAGATTTGCGCCGCCCACTATAGTTACGTAGGGATCTTTGCGCACAATATAGCTGCGGCCTAAAATGGCACCTTTGGTAGTAAGGTTGGAAATATGCACCGCTACGGACGAGCGTGAAATGCCAGCCTTTTGTGCCAGTTCGAGCTGTGAGATATAGGGGTTCTCTTCAATCCAGCCAAGGATTTGTTGCTCTCGCTCGGTGAGTGGCTCCATGTGTACCCCTCCTTAACTAAACAAGAGATTAGATATATAAACACTAGATTAGTAATTGAAACTCAGTATAGGATGGCGCGTGTGCCTGTCAATAGTCATTTCTAACTATTTCGCGAGTGGCAGTTTATAGGGGTGTAAACAAACACCTGTTTATATAAAGATAGTACGAATTAACAGGGTTTCTCAACATTTGTTGAGAAAAAATACCCCCTTTGTGCTTGATTTCTAAATAAGTGTTGTGTTTACCGCTCACGGAATAAACATCCGTCTACCGACAGAAGTTAAGGTACCGCTCACCGGATTGTTATGCTTAATGGGTTAAGAAAGGCTATAGCCATTGTGATTTGTAGGTGAGTAACATGGCAAAGCGTGTATTTATTACGGTCTTGGACAGCTTTGGAATTGGCGAGGAGCCAGACGCAGCCGAGTATGGCGATGAGGGCAGCAATACGTTGTGTGCCTGTGCCACAAGCCCCTATTTTTGTATGGATAACTTGCGTGAGCTTGGCTTGTTTAACATTGACGGAGCGCTGGAGTCTGTATATGACACCACTATTGCTCCTGTTGATGCTCCAACTGGTGCATATATGCGCTTACGTGAGGCTTCCAAGGGTAAGGACACTACGGTAGGTCACTGGGAGATTGCTGGTGTAATTTCACCTGAGCGCTTCCCAACCTATCCTGATGGCTTCCCTGCTGAGGTTATTGAAGAGTTTGAGCGCCAAACTGGTCGTAAGGTGTTGTGCAATAAGCCTTATTCAGGCACGGATGTTATTCGTGACTTTGGTGACCAGATGGTAGAGACTGGCTCTCTTATTGTGTATACCTCTGCGGATAGCGTTTTCCAGATTGCGGCACATGAAGCTGTTGTACCTTGCGAGCAGCTGTATGAGTACTGCCGTATTGCTCGCAAGATTTTAACGGGTAAGCATGGTGTAGCTCGTGTTATTGCCCGTCCTTTTGTAGGAGAAAGCGGTAAGTATACGCGCACTTCTCACAGGCATGATTTCTCTTTGGAGCCTACTGGTCCCACAATGATGGATGTGCTGGTAAAAGCACAAAAAGATGTTATTGCCGTGGGCAAGATTGCAGATATTTTTGCACATCGTGGCGTAACAGAGACCATTCCTACTTCTGGTAATCCTGAGGGTATTGACCGCACCATCGAGTTGCTTGACCGTGACTTTGAGGGACTGTGTTTTATTAACTTGGTAGATACAGACATGATTTATGGTCACCGCAATGACGTGGACGGCTATGCCAAGGCACTTGCTTACTTTGATAAGCATGTTCCGCTTATGCTTTCCAAATTGCGCGAGGATGATTTGTTTATGGTCGTAGCAGATCATGGCTGTGATCCAGTAACCCCATCTACGGATCATTCACGCGAGTATGTTCCTTGGGTTATTGCTGGTAAGAAGGTTAAACCACATACAAACTTGGGCACCAGCACCACCTTTGCTGATGTTTCCGCTACTGTTTTGGAGTACTTAGACGCCCCTGCATTGGAGCACGGTACGTCTCATCTAAACAAAATTATGGAGGGATAAATAATGGCTACTCCCACCCCACACAATGCTGCGCTTGAAGGTCAGATTGCCAAGACAGTGCTTATGCCGGGTGATCCTTTGCGCGCTAAGTATGTAGCAGACAACTACCTTGAAGATGTTGAGTGCTTCAACACGGTTCGCAACATGTTTGGTTATACAGGCAACTATAACGGCAAGCCCGTCTCTGTTATGGGCGGTGGCATGGGCATACCTTCCATTGGTATTTATTCCTATGAGCTGTATAACTTCTACGATGTAGACGCTATTATCCGCATTGGTTCTGCTGGTGGCCTGGCACCTCAGGTGCAGCTCCGTGATTTGGTAATTGGCATGGGCGCTTGCACGGATTCCAACTATGCGTCTCAGTATCGCCTACCTGGTACCTATGCTCCTATTGCAGATTTTGATTTGCTTCGTCGCGCAGTTGCATCTGCCGAGAAGCTCGGCGTACCTACGCATGTAGGTAATGTACTTTCCGCAGATGTTTTCTATAACGATGATCAAACGGTCAATGAGCGCTGGGCAGGCATGGGCGTTTTGGCTGTAGAGATGGAATCTGCTGGCCTTTACATGAATGCAGCCCGTGCTGGCAAGAAGGCATTGTGTGTTTGCACCATTTCTGACCTACCGCTCACCGGCGCTTCTCTGCCGGCGGACGAACGCCAAACGAGCTTTACGCAGATGATGGAAGTAGCACTGTCACTTGCGTAAGAATATAGTACGTATTGTTAGTGCACGATGTATAGTGGCAAGGATTTTGGTTTTAGAGAAAGGAACTACGTATGTTAAACAGGAATCTTTCGCGCAGGGATTTTCTGGGCGCATCTGCAGCATTTGCAGTAACGCTCGGCTTGGGTGCATGCAGTAAGGGTGGCTCCCAGGGTGGTTCTGAGGCTAAATCTTCCTACAAGATTTCTATGATTACCGATACGGGCGGTGTAAATGACCAGTCCTTTAACCAGGGTTCTTGGGAAGGTCTCAAGCAGCTTGAGAAGGACAAGGGCTGGAAGGTTAATTACCTTGAGTCCAAGCAAGAGTCTGATTATGCCTCTAACCTGGACAAGGCTGTAGATGATGAGGCTAATCTCATCTGGGGCATTGGCTTTGCAATGGCAGATGCTGTAGCTGATGTAGCTAAGAAGAACAAGAATGTTCAATTTGCCATTATTGACAACGCTTATGAGACACCAGTAGAGAACCTCACTGGCGTAACTTTCCGTGCTCAGGAGCCTTCTTTCATGGTCGGTTACATTGCAGCTCGTACCACCAAGACCAACAAGGTTGGTTTTGTTGGCGGCATCAGTGGTGTAGTTATCGATCAGTTTGATTATGGCTACAAGGCCGGTATTGCGTATGCAAACAAGGAGAATGGCACAAACGTTGAGGTGCTTACTCAGTATGCAGACTCCTTTACTGATTCCGCAAAGGGTAAGGCTATTGCCTCCAAGATGTTCTCCGATGGTTGTGACATCGTATTCCATGCAGCAGGCGGCGTAGGCGCTGGCGTTATTGAGGCTGCTAAGGAAGTCAATAAGTTTGCTATTGGTGTAGACCGTGACCAGGCGTATCTTGCGCCTGATAACGTACTGACCTCTGCACTCAAGAAGGTAGATAAGGCCATCATTGAGGTATCCACCGAGATTCAGGGTGGTGCCAAGGGCGGTCGCAACATTGAGCTTGGTGCCGCAGAAGGCTGCGTAGGCATTCCTGAGGATCACCCCCACATCGATGATGCTGTGTACAAGGCTGCTATTGCATTTGAGAGCAAGTTTAAGGATGGTAGCGTAGTACCTCCTATGAATAAGGAGAAGTACGACGAGTATGTTGCAGCTCTCTAAGCTGTAGCGCTGTCTATATAAAACACGCGTACTACTGGGATGGTGAGGGCACCCCGGATTTGTGGGCGCCCTCACGCCTTTAGAAGTGCGCAAGAGGAGTGTGTTATGGAAGCGAGTCGCGATTACGCTGTGCAGATGCATGGCATAGTCAAACGGTTTGGAGCATTTACTGCTCTTAACGGCGTCGACCTCGATGTAAAAAAGCAGTCCATTCATGCTATTTTGGGCGAGAATGGCGCGGGTAAATCCACGCTTATGAACATCTTGTATGGCCTGTATCAGGCAGACGCAGGTAAGACCTTCCTCAATGGTGAGGAAGTAGATATTTCCAACCCTACCAAGGCAATCAAACAGGGTATTGGTATGGTTCACCAGCACTTTATGTTGGTAGAAAACTTTACCGTTACCGAGAATATCGTGTTAGGTGACGAGGTATGTGGCGCAGCAGGCGTGTTGGATATGAAGCGCGCTCGTGCTGAGGTTGCTGCTATTGTTGAGGAATACGGCTTTGACGTAGATCCCGACGCGCTTATCGAAGATATTACCGTTGGCATGCAGCAGCGTGTAGAAATCCTTAAGGCGCTGTATCGTGGCGCCGACACCCTTATTCTTGATGAGCCTACTGCAGTGCTTACTCCCCAGGAGATTGAGCAGCTTATTAAGATTATGCGTGATTTGGTAAGCAAGGGTAAAACCATCATTATTATTACGCATAAACTCAAAGAGATTATGTCCTCGGCAGATGAGTGTACCATCATTCGCCGTGGTGTATATATGGGTACCGTTGATGTATCCAAGGTTACGGAAGATGAATTAGCATCCAAGATGGTTGGACGTCACGTTAATCTAACGGTCGAGAAGACCCCAGCCAAGCCTGGTGATGTTGTCCTGTCCATTCGTGATTTGCATGTCAATAACGAGCGCGGCATTGAGGCTGTAAAGGGCCTTAACCTCGAGGTGCGCGAAGGCGAGATTGTTGGCATTGCTGGTATTGATGGTAATGGACAAAAAGAACTCGTAGATGCTATAGATTGTTTAATTAAGGCACAAAGCGGCACCGTTACCGTATGTGGTAAGGATATTACCAATACCACACCTCGCACAGTTATTGACAACAGTGTGTCAACGGTACCTTCTGATCGTCATCGTTGGGGCCTTGTTTTGCCCTTCTCGGTATCAGAAAACATAGTGTTGGAGCGCCATGGCGAGGACCGCTTTGGCTCGGGCATTATGCTTGACCATGCCAAGATTGATGAGTTTGCTCGCGACCTTATTGCTGAGTATGATATTCGCCCTGCAGATTGTGAGCACTCTACTGCAGGTGGCTTGTCCGGCGGCAACCAGCAAAAGGTTATTATTGCTCGTCAGGTTTCCAGTAATCCTAAGTTGCTCATTGTTGTGCAGCCAACCCGTGGTCTTGATGTTGGTGCTATTGAGTTTGTTCATAAGGCACTTATTCGTGAGCGCGATAGGGGTTGTGCAATTTTGCTTATCTCTCTTGAGCTTGATGAGGTTATGGATATCGCCGATACCATTGCAGTTATATATGACGGTGCCATTGTGGATGAGTTTGCACAGGGAACCATCACAGAAGAGGAGATTGGTCTTCTGATGGCAGGAGGTGCAAAATAATGGATACACTCGTTAAAGTTTTAAAGAAGCCCATTACCGCAACAATTCTTGCTATTTTCTTTGGATTTGTTGTTGCAGCAATTGTTTTGATGGCAGCTGGCTATGATCCCCTAGCTTCTTTTGGCATTTTGTTTAATGGTGCCCTGGGCAAGCCCAAGTACATTTCTAACGTCATTATTAAAGCAACCCCTATTATTCTGACTGGTGTTGCCGTTGCTTTTGCCTTTAAAACGGGCATGTTTAATATTGGTGCTGAGGGTCAGTACATTGTTGGTACCATTTTTGCTGTTATTGTGGGTGTTTCACTTAATTTACCTCCAGTTTTACAGATTCCCGTTGTTATTTTGGCGGGAACTTTAGGTGGTGCTTTAAGTGGTGGCCTGGTTGGTTTTCTTAAGGCTAAGTTTGGCATTCATGAAGTTATTACCAGCATCATGCTCAACTGGATTAGCTTGTATGCTTGCAATTTTGTGGTTAATACGCCTGCGTTCCACCAGCCTGATTCCACCAGTACCTTCCCGGTAAATCCTTCCAGCTTTACCATGATTCTTCCCAATTGGAAGCTTTCTGACGCTGGCCAAGAAGCTTTGAGTGGTATGCCTTGGCTGTATGATATGTTGGTAAAGACCGACGTAAACATTGGTATTGTTATTGCAATCTTGGCAGCTGTTGGTATTTCCTTGCTGCTTAAGCACACCAAGGTTGGTTATGAGATGCGCGCCGTAGGCTTTAATCGTGATGCAGCGCTCTTCTCGGGTATTGGTGTAAACAAAAACATTGTTTTGTGCATGCTTATTTCTGGCGGCTTGTGCGGTCTAGCAGGTGCTCTTACCATTACTGGCACCGCACCTCATAGCATTTCAACCCTTGCTGCTTTTGAGAATGCTGGTTTTAATGGTTTGGCTGTAGCATTTATTGCCGGCTCTTCTCCTATTGGCTGCATTCCTGCAGGTTTCTTGTTTAGTGGTCTTATCTATGGTGGACAAAGTGTCCAGCAAGTCATTGGTGCTCCCTCAGACATTATTAACATCATGATTGGTACCATCGTGTTCCTTATGGCATTGTCACAGGTACTACCTATGATTATTAGCCGTATTGAGAAGAAGGGAGCAAGTGATGCTCACTAGTCTTCTACTGCTTATTGGCATTACGCTTATGTATTCCACGCCGCTGGTATTTGGCGCATTAGGTGGCGTTATTTCCGAGCGCTCCGGCGTAGTTAACATTGGTATTGAAGGCATGATGATGGTTGGTGCCTTTACCGCCTCTGCTGTGAGCTACTTTACGGGTAATCCCTGGCTTGGTTTTGTGGCTGCGGGCATTGCGGGCGCAGCTGTTGCATTATTGCATGCTGTTGCTTCTATCACCTTCCGTGCAGATCAGACCATTTCCGGTGTAGCTATTAACCTATTGGCGCCTGGTATTGCACTGTTCTTTTGCCGTCGTTTGTTTGACAATGCCGCAATGACGCCTCCCGTAACCACACTTCCCAAATTGTTTGGTGAAGGTGCTTTTGTGGGAACCGTGTTTGCTCCGCTTAATGTGGACGTTACGGTTGTGCTAGGTCTTCTCGCCGCGCTTATCATGTGGTTTGTATTTTATAAGACCAAGTGGGGCCTGCATATTCGCGCTGTTGGTGAGCACCCTGCAGCTGCAGATACCTTGGGTATTAACGTAGAGCTTACCCGCTATGTATGCGTTTTGCTTTCTGGCATGCTTGCTGGCTTTGGTGGTGCTTCGGTAACACTGGCAATCGTTTCTCAGTTCACGCAAATTTCCATTAGTGGACAGGGCTTCATTGCTCTTGCTGCCGTTATCTTTGGTAAATGGAAGCCGCAGGGTGCGTATGCTGCCTGCTTGCTCTTTGGTATGGCACAGGCGCTTACCATTATGTTGGGCGGCGGTGTTATTGCTGTTCCAACTCAGATTATGGCAATGCTTCCTTACGTCCTTACCATCATTATTCTTATCCTCTTTGTGGGTCGCTCTGCTGCTCCTAAGGCAGATGGTGTTCCCTATATCAAGGGCGCTCGCTAAGATTGAGGGCGTACGTTATGACTGCAAGTGCGCTCGGCTCTATTGCTGGGCGCACGTATTGTTTATAGGCGTACTTGTAGTTTGTAAGGAAAGACTATGGTTGACGATAAAACCTTGGTGGCTGAGGCAATTTCTGCACGTGAGCGTGCATACGTTCCGTACTCTCATTTTTCTGTTGGCGCTGCCTTGCTGGATGCTCATGGCAAGATTTGGCATGGCTGCAATATAGAGAACGCATCGTATACCCCCACCAATTGCGCGGAGCGTACAGCATTTTTTAAGGCGGTTAGTGAGGGCGTTGTTGATTTTGTTGCCATTGCTGTGGTGGGCGGAGCAGCAGGGGAGCCCATTTCTGATTGGTGTGCGCCTTGTGGCGTATGTCGCCAGGTCATGCGCGAGTTTTGCGATCCGCAAAACTTCCGTGTGCTGCTAGCTTGTGCGCCTGACGAGTATAAAGCTTATAGCCTTGACGAACTTCTCCCTCAAGGATTTGGCCCTGATAATTTGGAACGTGCTGCGTGTAATCACGAGCACCACTAGGAGGATACTCGTATGAGGATGTACGATATTATCGAAAAAAAACGTGATGGCAATCAGCTGACGGATGAAGAGATTGCTTTCTTTGTAAAAGGTTACGCAACGGGTGAGATTCCTGACTACCAAGCTTCCGCACTATGTATGGCCATTTATTTTCAGGGCATGACCGCGCGCGAGACAGCCACCCTTACTATGGAAATGGTTCATTCCGGTGATGTGGTTGATCTATCCAAGATTGATGGCATCAAAGTGGACAAGCACTCTACGGGTGGCGTTGGCGATAAAACCTCGCTGGTTGTTGCTCCTATTGTGGCGTCGTTGGGTGTACGCATGGCCAAGATGAGTGGCCGCGGTTTAGGCCATACGGGCGGCACGCTGGACAAACTCGAGTCCATTCCTGGTCTGTCTGTTGCAATTGAATCTGAGCGTTTTGCACACATTGTAAACGAGGTTGGTGTGGCCATCATTAGCCAAACTGGCAACCTTGTTCCTGCCGATAAACGCCTCTATGGCTTGCGTGATGTTACTGCTACGGTAGATAGTTTGCCCCTTATTGCCTCCAGCATTATGAGCAAGAAGATTGCTGCGGGGGCAGATAAGATTTTGTTAGATGTTAAGTGTGGTAGCGGCGCCTTTATGAAGACCGTTGATGATGCCATTGCCTTAGCTAAAGAAATGGTTTCTATTGGTGAAGAGGTTGGGCGCACTACCGTTGCTCTTATTACGGATATGGGTCGTCCTTTGGGTATGTGCATTGGCAATACCCTGGAAGTGGCAGAGGCTGCTACTACGCTGCAGGGTAAGGGCCCCAAAGATTTGACTGACATTTGTGTTGAGCTTGCGGGTAATCTTTTGCATCTTGCTGGCAAGGGAGATATGGATACCTGTCGTGATTTGGCACGCGCTCAGATTGCAAATGGCGAGGGTTTTGCCAAGCTTAAAGAAATGGTGGCAGCTCAGGGTGGCAACGCTGCTTTGCTCGATACTCCTTTTGAGATGCTGGTTCAGCCTCGTCCATCCCGTGAGTTGCGCGCAGCTCACGCAGGTAGCATTTTTGCTATGGATACGGAACGCTGTGGCATTGCCTCTGTTGCCTTAGGAGCGGGTCGAGAGAAAAAGGAAGATACCATCGACTACTCTGCTGGCATTGTGCTTGCTAAAAAGACGGGCGACAGCGTTCAGGCCGGAGATTTGCTTGCTACACTGTACGCTGCCAATGAGGACCTTTTGGATGCTGGCGAGAAAATCTTTACGGATGCACTGGACATCCGCGAGCAGGAGGCGGTAGCGGCACCTTTGTTCCACGCACGCGTTTCTCGTGAAGGTGTAGAGCGTTTTGACAGCTAAGCCATAGGCTTCGTTGTTGCATTCCATAGCTGAGCAACTTGTTTATACTGACAGTCATTCACGGGTGTGGATGGCTGTCTTTGTTTGATGTACGCAGCTATATTGCAGGCAGCCAGCTCTGGGAAGGAACAGTATGCTTGCTGATTATCACGTTCACTCTGAGTTTTCTGACGACTCATGGTATCTCATGGCAGACGTTTGCTTGGATGCTATTCGCCACAATATAGATGAGATTTGTTTTACCGATCATGTGGACTATGGCATTAAGCCTGATGTTGAGCAGTATCAAGCAGACCCTTCAGCGGCTCTTATGCACAAGAATCCAGATGGCGTGCTTGAACCTGCGCTCAACGTAGATTACGAACGTTACTTTCCAGCAATCGATGCAGTTCGTGAGCAATTTGCACAGCTTGGGGATGGACGTCATCTGGGCGGCTTGACCGTGAAGGCTGGCCTAGAGCTGGGAGTACAAACACAGTATTTTGCTGAGTACCAAGCACTCATGCAGCGTTATGCCAGCCGTATGGATTTTGCGCTTTTGTCCGTTCACCAGGTACAGAATCAAGAGTTTTGGACGGGTGAGTTTATGGAGGGGCGAAGCCAGGCTCAGTATAACCAGGCATACTACGAAGAGCTTCTCAACGTGGTTAAGGGCTTTAAAGACTACTCGGTGCTGGCGCATCTTGATTTAATCAAACGCTATGAGCTTGAGCTTGTGGGTGCTAGCAATCTGTATCCTTTTGAGAAAATCCGTGATATTGTGGCGGCAATTTTGGAGCAAGCAATTGCGGATGGAAAGGGCATTGAGCTTAATACGTCGAGCTTTAGGTATGGTCTGCCTGACCTTACGCCTTGCACAGAAATATTGCAGCTGTACCGTGATGTGGGTGGGCGTATTATTACCATCGGCTCCGATTCCCACAAAGAAAGTAATTTAGGTGCGTATATGAGCTTGGCTAAAAAGCGCCTATTGGCACTAGGCTACAAACAATACTGTACGTTTGATGCTTGGGAGCCTGTATTCCACTCATTAGAAGATTAAGCAATGTACAAAGTACTATCTACTATCTATACTTATATATAGATAGTAGATAGGAGTGCATATGGCAACGGCTACCGTTTCTGCAAGTGTTGATGTACATGTTAAAGAAGTAGCAGGTTCTTTTATTCGCAATGCGGGGCTTACTACTAATGAAGTAATTCGTACCATTTGGCAACACATTGCTTTAACAGGTGAAATACCTTGTATTACGAGTACGGCTGATGTGCATGCGTTAGGGGAGCAAGTAGATTCACCTGTGTTTCTTGAACTTATGCACATGAGAAAGAATACGCGCCGAGGAACAGGCCTCAGTACCATGACGATAGAAGACTTTAAGACAGAGTTGGAGAACAAGGATGTCTAAGCTTCTACTCGATGCAAACATTTTGCTTGATTTTATTGATCCAGATAGACCGGAGTCAGATCAAGCGGTGGAATTGTTTAGACGCTGTATCAATGGGATTGATACAGGTTGCGTAAGTGCCGGCTCGCTCATTGACGTGTATTATGTCAGTAAAAAGTATCTTGGCGAGCAGGCCGCTCGAGATTATTTTCGCGCATTTGTAGATGCATTTACCGTTTGTTCTCTCGATAAAGCAATTTGCAAAATTGCCGCAAATTCAAATGAGCCAGATGCAGAAGACGCAGCGGTGCGTGCTATTGCGGAATCCATAAGCGTAGATTTTATTATCACAAGGGATGCGGGAGCCTTTAAGACTTCAAAGATTAAATCTATGAGTGCAGCAGAGTATCTGGATATCTTTGCTGGATAGCGCTGTTTATATGCGGTAAAGCACCCGTTTGCAAAAACAGCTCGGAAAAAACTCCGAGCCGTTGCGCATGCTATGGTGCCCCCAACGAGAATCGAACTCGTATTGCCGCCTTGAAAGGGCGATGTCCTAACCGTTAGACGATGGGGACGAGTGCGTAAGAAGTATAACAAATAAATGCAAAAAGTCATACAAGAAAGAGAATTTTTACCACTCAAAGCCTTTATCAAGAGCAAAACTCTTTGCTTGTTCCATAAAATCATCTTGTTCTTGCGCCCATGCAATAAGATCAGGGGTGTCCATTAAAATAGGCTCTGCTTCCACACAGGCCATGGCAACCTCTTCAAAACTGCCCTGGTCAAAAGCGGGGCGAACGGGTAAATAGGTCTCTACGTAGATAGGTTTTATCAGTAAAAAGGGGCCAGCTTCATACGAGCGCATAAAACCCTGCAAGGCACGACGTGCGGCGCTCATGCGATCAAGTTTATACAACAAAATAATACGTGCCAGTGCAAACCAAGCATTACCACGATGATAATAACTAGCCTCAAGTGCTTCGAGTTTTTCTTCTAATTCAAGACGAGCATAGGCAAGCGCTAAGGTATAGCGGGCGCCAACATGGTCTGCTTGGTCGCTATGAATAAGCGTTTCACAGGTGCGTACTGCCTGAGAATAACGCGCAGTTTCTAACATGGCACGCGATGCTGCTGCGCGAGCACGCAGTGAAGGACGCGCATAAATATTGTCCCAAGCATCAGAAATATACCGACGAGAGATTGACTGTGCGGCATGAGAATCTAACAATTCAAACGTGCGCTCTGGTGCATAGTCATGCGACAAGATTTGCAGTGTTTGTGCATCGGTGCAGTGAGGGTCCACTGCCAAAATGTTGCTACAAGAGTTGTTAATGGAGGCAAGCCAGGCTTTACGCTTTTGATAAAAAGCCTCATCTTCCATGCCTTCAAAACTGTCATGTCGAGGAGCAATGGTGCTCATGAGCTGAGCAAACATATAAAAAGCGCGATCTTCGGCTGTGGTAATAAACTTTTCGGGATCTTTATTAATAGCGTCGTCTAGCTCTACGCCAGCAGCAATGGACAAAGGACCAATATCTTGCGATTTTCTCGTCCGAATACGCTCGAGAAATTCATCCCATACGTTCATTTATGCCTCGCTATTCAAAAAGTCTTCTGCACGTTTAGTAAGCCAATTGCCCAAAGGACCATGCTCTCCATCATCGCGGCCTTCTTGCAGCAACACGCTTGCTTCAGAGACAGCTAAGATAAGCTCATCTTCACTAAAGGGCATGACAGGAAGCCGACAAAATACACCATCGGGGAGTTCGTCCTGGCGCATAAGAACAGAAGCTGCCTGAGGATAGCTGCTCATGAGCTCTTGCAAAAAGAGCTCTGCTGCTTGCATATCACGACGTTTATAGGCAAGTGCAATGCGCGCCAAGAGCACCCAAGCATCTTCATGCGCAGGGTTACCCAAGCGCAGTGTGCGCGCCACAACGGATTCTAAGGCACGCTCATCCTCGAGCTTGGCATATACCAATGCTGCAGTGTAGCGTGCACCAGAAACATCTTGTGGGTCTAAATCCAAAAGCTCCTCTACGAGCTGTGCGGCAATGCGATAACGACCGCATACAAGTGCTCGCAGAGCAAGCGTTGCAATCCAGCGTTTATAGGGACGCATAGCAAGGTCTTCTGCGAGTTCTTCATCCAAGAGTGTGTGGCCAGAAACTGTATCGCGAGCAGCTTCGCAATCCAATTTGACTTGCGCCACGCGGTCTTTAAGAAAGCGGTAGTACGATTCAAAGCTAGGACAGTGCGATGCAGCTAACATGCGTTGTGCGTCATAGCATTTTGTGTCCAGCGTTATAGCCTCATTAAGCAAAGCTTTGGCAGTAGCAATGATTTTCTCGGCAGTTTTTTCATCCGAGAAGGGCAGGCGGTAGTCAATAAGCGACGTTGCTTCTGCCACCAAATGAAAAGCGCGTTCAGCATCCGTTTGAGGCAGCGAGTCTCGTTTCTCTGTGTATATACGCTTGAAGTCTGCAATGGCTTGTGCAGCAGCATTGGTATCTGACCAATCAAGCGTTTTGGCAAAGCATAGGCTCATGCGCTGGTAGTCCTCTGTCCAAGGGTCATACGACATGGTTTGCCTCCTTTGCCTAGCTACAAGAGATTGTATTGACGGATTACATACTACCCAAAACAGACATCTGAGGTAGTAGGCAGCGGAATCACAGGTATGAGCCTACTGATACCTGTGATGCATAGAATGACTAGTAAATAGTAGTCATTTACGCGTATTGGGGCAATAAATGTATAAAATATGCCATAAAATGAATAAAATTACTGTAATATTTCGAGACTTTATGGGGGTGACGGACTATACTAGAAGGTAACGAATTCCCGGTAATTGGCTGCACAAAGCTTGCAGCCCTTAAAGGAGGAGAAAATGGGACGTTTTACCAATCCGCGCGACTTGTACTTTGGAGAGGGTGCACGTCATGAGGTAAAGAACCTCAAGGGTTCTCGTGCAATAATCGTTTCTGGTGGCAGCTCTATGCGCCGCGGCGGTTTTTTGCAGGACATCGAGGCAGATCTTAAGTCTGCTGGTTTTGAAGTGGCATTTTTTGAGGGTGTCGAGTCAGATCCATCAGTAGAGACTGTTATGAAGGGTGCTGCTGCAATGGCAGAATTCCAACCTGATTGGATTATTGCTGTTGGTGGTGGCTCTCCTATCGATGCTGCTAAGGCTATGTGGATTAAGTACGAGTATCCCGAGACCACCTTTGAGCAGATGTGTGTGGTATTTGGTCTTCCAGAGCTTCGTCAAAAAGCTCATTTCTGCGCAATTTCTTCTACCTCTGGTACCGCTACTGAGGTAACTGCATTCTCTATTATTACTGATTATTCCAAGGGCATTAAGTATCCTATTGCGGACTTTGAGATTACCCCTGATGTAGCAATTGTTGACCCTGAACTTACCTATACCATGCCTGCTAAGCTTTGTTCTCACACCGGTATGGACGCCCTTACTCACTGCGTAGAGGCTTATGTTTCTACCGTTGCCTCTATGTACACCGATGGTAATGCTCTTCATGGTATTCGTGAGATTGCCGAGTGGTTGCCTAAGTCTTATAAGGGCGATAAAGAAGCTCGTCAGCACATGCATGATGCACAGTGCATTGCTGGTATTGCCTTCTCTTCTGGCCTGCTTGGCATCGTTCACTCTATGGCTCACAAAACTGGTGCTGCATTTAGCGGTGGCCATATTATCCATGGTTGCGCAAACGCAATGTATCTTGGTAAGGTCATTCAGTTTAACGCTAAGGATGCACGCGCTGCCGAGCGTTATGCTTTTGTAGCTAAGGAAGTGTTACACCTTGAGGGCAACACCAATGAGGAGCTTGTAGCTGCTCTGGTACAGTTTATTCGTGATATCAATGATAAGCTGGACATTCCTCAGGCTATTAAGAACTACGGTGAGGGCGGCACCAAGTCCGAGACCTCCATCATTGATGAGGCAGAGTTCCTCGAGAAGCTTCCTACCATTGCTGCCAACGCAATTGACGATGCTTGCACTGGTTCCAACCCCCGCAAGCCTACTCAGGAAGAGATGGAGCAGCTCCTCAAGTGCGTCTATTATGACCTGCCGGTTGAGTTCTAAGTCACACATACGTAAGATGTGCTTCTGTGCAGCCGTATAGGCTTGCGCGCGTCATAAAGACAAGATGTCTAAAAATCCTCGTCATATATATGGCGGGGATTTTTGTATCCCTGCACTTGCGTTTTGTACTGTGGGCGCGTCGCATGAATAATTAAGGTGTTATCTATAACATATCTTGCAATAAGGCATAAAAGCAAAAGGGTTTACGTGTTTAAGATACCGTTTAGCTTTTACACTTTACTCTTTCGTACAACAGGGTAGACTTACCAACTAGTCACTCTTTTGATTACGAATGAAACTCGTGAGGTATGTATGTCTAAACGTGATAGCACTATCTTGGAAATTCTTACGCGTCGTAAGCGCATAGAAGTATCCGAGCTCTCGGAGCTTCTCGATGTTTCCAACGTAACCATTCGCAAGGATTTGGACGCCCTCCAGGCACAGGGCCTTGTCATCCGCGAGCATGGGTTTGCACTGCTTGCTAACCCCAATGACGTAAACGGCCGTCTTGCGTACCATTATGCCGAGAAGCTCAAAATTGCTAAGCGTGCGGCAGAAATGGTAGCGGACGGCTCAACCATTATGATCGAGAATGGCAGTTGTTGTGCACTTCTTGCTCGGGAAATTGCAGCAACTAAGCACAACATTACCATCGTTACTAACAGCACCTTTATTGCAAATTATGTACGTGAATTTCCATCCATTAACACCACCTTGCTGGGCGGTTTTGTCCAGCCAGATTCACAGGTTGTAGTGGGTCCTCTGGTACGCCTTTGCGCTCGTGAGTTCTCGGTAGAGTATTTATTTGCTGGTACTGATGGTTGGTCTGCTGCTGTGGGCTTTACCAACTCTGATCAAATGCGTGCAGAGTCTGTTCGCATCATGGCAGAGTCTGCCAATGAGGTCATTGTTCTTACAGAGTCCGAGAAGTTCTCGTATACAGGAGCTGTTCCTCTGCGCATTCAAGATAGGCCCATTACGGTTATTACAGACAATCAGATACAGTCTGCGTATGTGAAGCAAGCTCAAAAATTAGGGCTGGATATCGTTCGTGTATAGCTTTGAGTACGGTCGGTTTGCCAAAAGCTCACTTTGCGATTTTAGGCACTGACGGAACACTTCTACACATACCTTAAAGCACAAACGGAGAAACTATTTTTGGAATCGTCCAGAAATAGTTTCTTTTTTATGAACGAGGTATTAAAAAACGCGTATGTCTACCTGCTGGTATTTAAATACTATACCGCTGAGGTCAAAAAAACTTACGTTCGCAAGTAATATTGTTATGAACGAAGCAATATAGTATACTCTACAAAGTTTACACGGGATATACACATCCCGCGCACAGTAAGGAATCGTTTAGGATTGGAGGTAGTCAGTGGTCGGTATTGTTCTCGCAAGCCATGGTGGACTTGCAGAAGGCGCCTACTCTTCCGCAAAAATGATCTTTGGCGATCAGGAAGATGTAGCAATTGTTTCACTTACTCCCGACATGGGGCCTGCGGACTTTAAAGAGAGTTTGCAAAAGGCTGTATCAACCCTCTCCAGCCAAGATAGTGTTTTGTTCTTGGTGGATCTTAAAGGTGGTACCCCCTACAACCAGACAAGAACGCTGCTTGATGAAGAGAAGCATGAGGATTGGGTTCTTGTCTCCGGTTTGAGCTTGCCCATGGTCTTGTCTGCATTTGATTCTCGTGATGCAGCAACGGCACGTGAGATTGCAGCTATTGTTGCCAGTGGTGCTACCAGTGGCGTAAGCATCATTCCCGAGGAGCTCAATGTAGTAGTTTGCGCTGTTCCCGAGAAGGCCCAGGAAGCTGACGACTCTGTACTTAAGCCTGGTACCGTCATTGGTGACGGCAAAATCAAGACCGCATTAGTGCGCATTGACTCTCGTCTGTTGCATGGTCAGGTTGCCACTGCTTGGACTAAGCAGGTAACTCCTACACGCATCATTGTTGTTTCTGATGGTGTTGCCAAGGACGCTATGCGCAAGACGCTTATTACCGAGGCTGCTCCTCCAGGAGTTCGCGCAAACGTAATTCCCGTAAGCAAGCTTATTGAAATCTGGAACGATTCCCGTTTTGGTGGCACTAAGGCGCTGTTCTTGTTCGAGAAGCCCCAGGATGTGGTTCGTGCACTTGAGGGTGGCGTCGAGTTTGAAGCAGTCAACTTTGGTTCCATGGCTCACTCCGCTGGCAAGGTTCTTCTTAACGACACCTTGTCGGTAGATCAAGATGATGCTAATGCCATTAAGTACTTGCATGAGCATGGTCTTAAACTCACGGCACAAAAGGTGCCTTCCGATAAGCCCCAGGATGTTTGGCCGCTTGTTGTTAAAGCTGGTTTAGATAAGTAAATCTCTCGGATAAGAAAAAGGAGGAGTCATGGGCATTTTACCGGTTGTACTTGTTTTAGTCGTTGCATTTCTCGCCGGTCTTGAAGGCGTACTGGACGAGTGGCAGTTCCATCAGCCAATCATAGCTTGTACTCTTATTGGTATCGTTACTGGTCATCCTATGGAGGGCGTACTTCTTGCTGGTACCCTTCAGATGATTGCTCTTGGTTGGATGAATATTGGTGCTGCAGTTGCACCAGATGCTGCTCTTGCTTCCGTTGCTTCTGCAATTTTGGTATGCATGAAGGGCGCATCTGTATCTGACGGCGTTGCTTCGGCAATGGCTTTGGCAGTTGCTGGTTTGGTACTCACCATTTTTGTTCGTACCATTACCGTAGGTATTATTCACCTTGCAGACAATGCTGCTGAGCAGGGCAATCTTACGATGGTTAACAACCTTCACCTGTTTGCTTTGCTGCTTCAGGGTTTGCGTATTCTCATCCCTGCAGCATTTGTAATTGCTGTTCCTGCAGAGGCAGTTCAGGCAGCTCTTGAGGTTATTCCTGTATGGGTATCTGGCGGTCTTGCTGCTGCTGGTGGCTTCATTGTTGTTGTTGGTTATGCCATGGTTATTAACATGATGGCTACCCGTGAGCTTTGGCCATTCTTCTTCATTGGCTTTGTACTGTCTGTTCTTTCTGGAATCACCCTTATTGGCATGGGCATCATTGGTGTTTGCCTTGCCCTTATCTACCTCAACCTTAAGCCTGAGTTTAATGGCGGCGGTGGGGGAGCCGGCGGTAATTCCGTTGAGGCTCAGCTTGATTCCATCTTGAATGACTACGAGTAGAAAAGGAGTGTGAGAATAATGACCGATTCCGTAAAGGAAGTAAAGCGCGTTAGCAAGGCAACCCGTCGTAAGGTTTGGTGGAAGAGCCAATTTTTGCAGGGTTCCATGAACTACGAGCGTATGCAGGCACTTGGTTGGTGCTATGGTATGGGACCAGCTCTTAAGGAACTGTATCCCAACAAGGAAGATTTGGCAGCAGCGCTTAAGCGTCACCTTGAGTTCTTTAACACTCATCCCTATCCCGCAAGCCCTATTTTTGGTGTCGAAATGACCCTGGAAGAAGAGCGCGCAGCTGGTGTAGAGGTAGAAGACGCAGCTATTCAGGGTGTTAAGATTGGTATGATGGGCCCCTTAGCTGGTGTTGGTGACCCAATTTTCTGGGGTACCCTCCGTCCTGTGCTTGGTGCATTTTGTGCAACGTTGGCGCTGTCTGGTTCCATTGTTGGTGCTTTCGTATTCTTCCTCGTTTGGAATGCAATCCGCCTGTCCTTCATGTGGTACACCCAGGAGTTTGGTTACCAGCAGGGCACGAACATCACCAAGGATCTTTCTGGTGGTCTTTTGCAGAAGATTACGATGGGCGCATCCATTCTTGGTATGTTCATCATGGGTGTTTTGATTCCTCGTTGGACGTCTATGCCCATGGGTAAGGTTATTTTCTCCAAGGCAGTACTCTCTAATGCAGCAGATACCTATCCTTCAGTAACGGGCTTGGCAGATGCTATTAACGGCGGAACGGTGTCCCCCGACGTACTTGCTGGTGGCGTAAACGGTGTAAGCTCTTTAAGCGGTACTGACAGCATCCAAATGATTGATGGCGTTGCTAAGGTTGTTCGTACCACTACGCTGCAGTCCATGCTTGATCAGTTGCTACCTGCTTTGCTTCCCTTGGGTCTGACCTTCTTGTGCATTTATCTGCTTAAGAAGGGTGTAAGCCCCATCACGATTATCTTTGCTCTGTTTGCAGTAGGTATCTTGGGCGCTTTGGTGGGTATCTTCTAATATGTGTTTGGTAATGGGTTGAGGACTATGTTTGAGTTTCTAAAAAAGAGCGTGGAGTCCCTTGGTCAGGCGGCTGAGCAAAAGGCTTCCAACAATGAGCAGCTTGAACATGAAGAGCCGCAGTTTGCCTTTGTGAATGATTCGGTGGAGTTTAGCGCTAAAGCAAATTGCACGCTCAATGCCCTCAATCCAAAACCAGGTAGTATTGCGTTGGGTGACGGTGGTATTGATTTTATTGCGGTATCGGGCTACGGGTTTATTGCCATTCCTTGGAAAAACATCCAAAAGGTTCGCGTGGATGTGTATGGCAAGTATGTCCGCAGCATTGAAATTATCACCGATGATGACCAGGTAATTCCCTTTATTTTGTCTAAGGGGTATGACGTGCTTCATGTGATTTACAACCACATTGGTCGCGAGAAAATCGTCTCGTCCAATCGTTCTTTTGGAAGCCGTACAGTGTAGGTCATCAGCTCGCAACACTCACAATGACATAACAAAAGATAACGTGCTGCTCCATTGTGAGCAGCACGTTTGCGTTGGCGCAGTGTTAGTATAGCGTTAGCACAGCAATGCGTTGGTATGCCAGCGCGCTTGATTTTAGAAGAACGCTTCCACTCCCAAATCTTTATATTGCTGTGCATACTCGCTGAGGTCTTCTGCATGCATATTAGGAATGCCGTTCAGTTTATAGTCTTTCTCAAGCAGTGCATATTTATTCTCACCAAAGTTGTGGAAAGGCAGTAGCTGTACTCGTTTGGCACCTAGTTGAGTAAGACAATCAGCCATACCTCGCGCGTCGCTAAGTGAGTCATTAAAGCCAGGAATAACAGGGGTGCGCACAAGCACATCAATGCCCATATCAATAGCTGTTTTAATATTGGACAGCACCAACTCATTGCCACCGCCTGTACCCAAGAGGTGCTTGGAACTATCCCAATGCTTAAGGTCAATAAGCATGTGGTCTAGGTGCTGAGCAATGGCTACAAAGGTTTCTGGTAACACATAAGCTTCAGTCTCTATGCAGGTATCAATAGTGTGAGCATGGAGTTTCTCGAGCAGTTCAATACAAAAGTCCGGCCAAGTCATGGCTTCGCCACCAGAAAGCGTTACGCCGCCTCCAGAGTCTTCATAAAAGAGTTTGTCTTGCAAACAAACCTCCAACACTTCATCGGTGGTGTAGGTTTTGCCAGTACAGGTAAGGGCTCTACCAGGGCAGGCTTTAATTGCTGCCTGGGCTTCAGGTGAATCACCGCGCACGTTGGCGGTATTGACATGTGCTTTACCTGCTGTAGTGCTGATGCCCGCATCGGGAATGAGTGATATGCAGGTGCCACAAGCAGTGCAGTTTTTCTCGTTCCATTCAAGCTGAGGGAGCCTCTTTTGGCTTTCTGGATTAGCGCACCAAAAACAACGCAAGGGACAGCCCTTAAAAAAGACGACTGTGCGGATGCCTGGTCCATCATTAAGGCTGAACTTTTGAATATTAAAGATGGTTGCGGTCTGCATATACTCCTCTTTCGCATCACAATAAGTATAAACGAAAGCAAAATAGGTTTCTTACATAAATAAACGCATAATTTTGGCGTATTTGAATTGACATTTATTCGTAATATTGCCAAAATTAGTTACGAACGAAAGCAAAATATGGTTTGTACAAAAACGATACAAACTTACAAACATATATTGATACGCATATATTGTCCATACCGTAGGGAAGGCAATCATGGAGAACACACAGCACTTTGGCGCATTAACCGACCGCATGAAGGCATTTCGTGAGGAAGTTCTTGACGAGAAGCCCTTTGTAGACGCAGAACGTGCTGTTCTGTGCACAGAGTCGTATAAAGAGACCCTCAACCAGCCTCCAATTATGCGTCGTGCCTTGGCCTTGGCACATATTTTGGACAACATGACCATCTACATTGAGGATAAAACCTTGCTTGCTGGTAATCAGGCAAGCAAGAATTGCAACGCACCGGTATTCCCTGAGTACACCCTAGGTTTTATCGTGGACGAGCTTGATACGTTTGAAAAACGTGATGGTGACGTCTTTTACATTTCCGAAGAGGATAAGCAGCGCATTCGTGACATTGCCCCTTACTGGAAGAACAACACCCTGCGTGAGCGCGGCTTGGTGCTGTTGCCAGATGAGGTTTCTGTCTTTATGGAGACCGGCGTCTTTGGTATGGAGGGCAAGCTTAACGCGGGCGATGCTCACTTGGCTATCAATCACGAGCGCTTGCTTAAGGAAGGCCTGCGCGGCTACCGCGAGCGTGTTATTCAGGAGCAGGCTGCTTTGGACTTTACTGATCCAGAGTCTGTCGATAAAAACATGTTCTACAAAGCCTGCCTGGTAGTTATTGACGCCGCTCAGCGCTATGCCCTGCGCTACTCTAAGCTTGCTGCACAAATGGCAGAGACGCAGACAGACCCCAAGCGCAAAGCAGAGCTTATGCAAATGAGCCAGATTTGTGAAAAGGTTCCCTTTGAGCCAGCAAGCAGCTTCCGTGAGGCTGTCCAGGTTGCATGGTTTAGCCAGGTGCTTCTACAGATTGAGTCCAACGGTCACTCATTGTCCTTTGGTCGCTTTGATCAGTACATGTACCCCTATTACATGGCAGATATTGCAAGCGGTGCTATTACGCGTGATGAGGCGCTGGAACTTCTCACCAATCTATGGATTAAGACACTGACCGTTCAAAAGATCCGCAGCAAGGCTCATACTGCATCTTCTGCTGGCAGCCCCATGTATCAAAATGTAACTATTGGTGGTCAGACAACGGATAAGAAGGACGCGGTAAATGAGCTGTCCTATCTTGTTTTGCAGTCAGTAGCCCAAACTCGCTTGACGCAGCCTAACCTTACGGTGCGCTACCACGCCAATATAGATAAGAAGTTCCTCGATGAGTGCGTAGAGGTTATGAAGCTAGGCTTTGGTATGCCAGCACTCAATAATGATGAGGTGATTATTCCTTCCTTCATTGCCTGGGGTGTAGCAGAAGAAGATGCCTACAATTACTCCGCTATTGGTTGTGTAGAGACAGCTGTTCCTGGCAAGTGGGGTTATCGCTGCACGGGCATGAGCTACCTCAACTTCCCGCGCTTGCTGCTGTGCACCATGAATGGTGGCGTAGATTTGACTTCGGGCAAGCGCTTTACCCGTGACTATGGTCACTTTACAAATATGACCAGCTATGATGAGCTGCTTGAGGCTTGGGATAAGACCATTCGCGAGATGACTCGCTATTCCGTAATCGTAGAGAATACCATCGACAAAGCCTCCGAGAAGGATGTTCCTGATGTGCTGTGCTCCGCTTTGACGGATGACTGCATTGGTCGCGGCAAGACCATCAAGGAAGGCGGTGCTGTTTACGATTTCATATCTGGCTTGCAGGTAGGCATTGCTAACATGGCAGACTCTTTAGCTGCTATTAAGAAGCTTGTGTTTGAAGAGCATAAGCTTACAACCGAGCAGCTTTGGAATGCTATTCTTGATGATTTCCAATCGCCAGAAAACCAAGAGATTCAGCAGATGCTTATTGATGAAGCACCTAAGTATGGCAACGATATTGACTACGTAGATAACCTCGTGGTAGAGGCATACGACTCTTACATTGACGAGATTAAGAAGTATCCTTCTACACGTTATGGTCGCGGTCCTATTGGCGGTATTCGCTATGCTGGCACCAGCTCCATTTCTGCAAACGTAGGCCAGGGTATGGGCACCATGGCAACACCCGATGGCCGCAATGCTCACGATCCTTTGGCCGAGGGCTGCAGTCCTGCTCATAATTGTGATAAACAGGGTCCCACAGCAATTTTTAAATCCATCACCAAGCTTCGTACCGAGAAAATCACGGGTGGTGTACTGCTCAACCAGAAGGTAACTCCTGCAATGCTTGCTCGTGACGAAAACAAACAAAAGCTCGAGATGATGGTGCAGACCTTCTTCAATCGTTTGCACGGCTATCATGTGCAGTTTAATGTGGTTTCTCGTGAAACCTTGCTGGATGCCCAGATACACCCCGAAGACCACAAGGATTTGATTGTGCGTGTAGCTGGTTACAGTGCCTTCTTTAATGCCCTGTCCAAGGCCACGCAGGATGACATTATCGATCGTACCGAGCAAACCATTTAAGTTTTGCAGGTACGGCACTCAGTGTGAACTGCATTGAGCGTCCCCTATAGAGTTGATTTACAGAAGCTCATCAAATCTTTTGGTGAGCTTCTCATTTGTATGTATATGTTGCGCACAACTTGGCACCTGAGGCGCTCAGAGCTGCTTGCGCGTATAAAACAGGGCTGCAGGTGGTACCATCTGTAGAGCAAACATTCGTGTGACATGGCAGCGCGGTCGTGTGACATATTTTGAGGAGTTATCATGCGTGACAAGTTGGAAAAGCTCATCGCTGCATACGAAGAGCTCGAGAAAAAGATGGTGGATCCCGCTGTTGTCTCGGATCCCAAAGAGTATGCACGCATTGCAAAAGAACATGCAAGTCAATCTGACCTCGCAGCTAAGGCCCGCGAGTACCTCCAAGCTTTGGATGATATTGATGCAGCAAAAGAAATGTTGCATGATGCGGATGCGGACGAGAAACTCATGCTGCAGGAGGATATTTCTTCCAATGAATCATTGCTTCCTGGCCTTGAGGAAGAAATTAAGATTATGCTCATTCCGGGTGACCCCAATGATGAGAAGGACACGATTGTAGAGATTCGTGCAGGTGTAGGTGGAGATGAGGCAGGTATTTTTGCTGGAGACCTCTTTGCTATGTACCAGCGCTTTGCTTCTTCTCGTAAGTGGAAGATTGAGGTATTGTCTTCCAGTCCATCTGATGCGGGTGGTTTTAAAACCATCGAGTTTAAGGTTACAGGTGATAAGGTCTACTCCGTCATGAAGTTTGAAAGTGGCGTTCATCGCGTACAGCGTGTTCCTAAGACGGAGTCTCAGGGTCGTATTCAGACGTCTACTGCTACCGTAGCGGTACTGCCTGAGGCAGATGAGATTGATATTCAAATTGCGCAGGAAGATTTGCGTATTGATACCTATTGCGCTTCTGGCCCTGGTGGACAGTGCGTTAATACCACCTATTCTGCAGTTCGTATTACACACCTTCCCACCAATACGGTTGTGCAATCCCAGGACCAGCGCTCACAGATTCAAAACCGTGAGGTGTGCATGCAGATGCTGCGCGCTCGTTTGTACGAGATGGAGCTTGAGCGCCAGCAGGCAGAACAGGGTGCAGAGCGCCAAAGCCAGATTGGTCATGGTAATCGTTCCGAGAAAATCCGTACCTATAACCAGCCTCAAGATCGCGTAACTGATCACCGTATTGGTTTTAACAGCACCTATAATGGTGTGCTTCTGGGTGATACCTTACCAAGTGTCATTGAGGCATTGGCTGCAGCCGAGCGTGCCGAAAGACTTGCACAGGCTGTTTAAGGTATAAGCGCTGGCTTTCTCAATACTGGAAGTGCATAGACGTATCGTATGGAACAAACCTGGACAATAGGCAAAGTCCTCTCATGGACTACGGGATACTTAGAGCGTAAGGGCGATGAGCACCCTCGCTTGTCTGCTGAGTGGATTATTAATGCTGTGACAGGTTTGTCTCGTGTGGAACTATATACCAACTTTGATAAGCCACTCAGCACTGAAGAGTTGGGCCGTATGCATATGGCTGTAGAGCGCCGTGGTAAAGGTGAGCCGCTACAGTATGTGACGGGAGAAATGCCTTTTAGGCATATTGTTTTGCGCTGTGAAGAAGGCGTTCTTATCCCGCGTCCAGAGACAGAAGTTTTGGTAGATGTAGCACTTGAAGCACTGGATGCGCAAGCCAAGCAGCCCTCTGCTCCTTATGTGCTTGAGGTGGGCACGGGTACCGGGTGCATTGCGCTTTCTATTGCAAGTGAGCGTCCTGGAACACATGTGGTTGCAACCGATATTTCTTCTCGAGCCATTGCCTTAGCCACGCGTAATCGCAATGCGCTGTCCTTGGAATCCTTTGTGGATATTGTTGCCTGCGACCTTGTATCAGGGGTGGACCCCGAGCTTATGGGCACGTTTTCTGTGCTGGTATCTAATCCACCGTACATTCCCACTGCCGTATTGGAGCACGAGGTGCCTGCGGAGGTTAAGGACCACGAGCCTCATGTGGCTTTAGATGGCGGTGCTGATGGTCTGGATATATTAAGACGCTTGCTTGAGGTTGCCCCTCAGGCTTTGTGTCCAAAGGGCGTATTTTGTGTAGAGCTGCATGAAGACTCGCTGGATGATGCTGCTGCTTTAGCGCAAGCACAGGGTGTGTGGGAAACTATTCGTATTGTAGAAGATTTAACGCATAGGCCTCGGATTTTGGTCTGCACACGTGCAGCATAGGAATATCATGGGCACCATTATTACAGCTAATCAGCAAACTCCCGAACCAGATGTTATTGCTACTGCATCGCAGGTTTTGGCAGATGGCGGTGTGTGCGTTATGCCAACAGACAGTGTGTATGGTATTGGATGTGCAGCATTTGCCCATAACCCTGGGCATGAACGTATCTTTGTCATTAAAGAGCGTGAGCGTACACAAACGCTCCCGCTGCTCATTGCAGACCCCACAGATCTTTTCGTATATGCAAGCTCACTACCACAATGGATGATGCAGCTTGCTCAAGAGTTTTGGCCTGGCGCACTTACGTTGGTGGTAAGCGGGACTTCTCATATATCTGCAGAGTATCTCAAGGCGGATGGATCGGTGGCACTGCGTGTACCACAGTCCAACCTCGTACGTGCACTTGCCGCTCACATAGATATGCCGCTTGCCACAACGAGCGCAAATATTCATGGTGCTCCCGCGGCTACTTCTGGTGCGTCGGTTAATCAGAAACTTATCGAGCAGGCAGATCTTATCATCAATGCGGGGCCTGCGCCACTTGCCTGTGCCTCCACGATTGTGGGAGCGCGTGATGGTCGCCCCGCAATTTTGCGTGAAGGCGCCATTGCCACTTCGGATATTATGCGCGTCATTGCCTCATAAGCCCCACATACCTCTTGGAGCCTCTATGGATAGTTTTAGTATTGATACTGCTTCCAAGCAGACAAGCTATAGTGCCATGCATGAACCTGTGAGTTTTACCTCTGCAGACAACGCGTCTATCTGTCGCGGACATATCTGGTTGCCAGCACAAGCAGGTGTTGCTTGTGTACCCCAGATGGTGGTGCAAATTGCACATGGTATGGCAGAGTACAGCATGCGCTACGAGTCCTTTGCGCAGGCATTGTGCAAGCAGGGGATTGCTGTTTGTGCCATAGATCATATAGGCCACGGGGACACCACGCCCGATCCAGCTCAACGCGGCGTATATGACCCCGCTACCGGTGCTCATCAGCTTATTGCAGATCAACAGAGCCTGCGTTTGCACATGCAGCAGCGTTTTCCTCACGTGCCCTATGTGCTCTTTGGGCACTCAATGGGTTCGTTTGTAGTGCGCGCGTATCTTACACACTATGGCCAAGGCTTAGCAGGTGCCATTCTTATGGGTACCAATTGGCAATCTGGTTTGGCAATGCTTAAGCTGTTCTTAGCAGGTCAAGCGCTCATTCATGGCTGGGAGTATCGCTCTTGTTTGGTAGATAACCTAGCAGCTGGTGGCTACAACAAGAAGATTGATTTGCTTCCTGCCGAGAAAACCGCCCAGCAGCAAGAAAAACTTACGGGTCATGAGTGGCTTTCTCGGGATTCGCAATCCACGCAGGCATATACAGATGATCCTGCTTGTGGTTGGATGTTCTCACTAAGCGGCTATAAAGTTATAGCCGACCTTTTACAACAGGCGCAAAGCGCCAAGGCTATTGCTCGCGTTCCGCAAGACTTGCCCATCTTTATTATTTCTGGTGGGGATGACCCTGTAGGCTCAAACGGTGATGGTCCCGTTCGTGTATTTAAGGCATATCGTAAAGCTGGTTTAGACCGCGCAGAGCTGGAAATTGTAGCGCATGCTCGCCATGAACTTCTCAATGAAATTGAGCCGGATCGCACGATGGTCATTCAAGAGTTAAGCGCTTGGCTTAAGCAAATTATGTGCACGTAGCATCTTTTTACGTACCTTACCGAAAGTGCGTTCCACTCATCGAAATATCAAGCTCATCTGAGGACACTCACGTTATATCTGTAGTGACTGAATATGTATGAAACGTTCTTCAGGTGGGGAGTTGACCCATGAGTGCTGATGGAGCAGTACGTATATGCAATTGCGTCCATCCAAGTGCGCGTGACATAGACGATGCTGTGGCTGTGTTATGCAATGGTGGCCTGGTGCTTATGCCGTCGGATACCACCTATATCATGGCTACGCTACTCCTGCGTAAAAACAGACTATCCAATGGTATTGAGCGCTTACATACCATCAAGAAGCGTCATCGCGCATCTGCTTTTCCCTGGTTGGTTGGTTCATGGCATCAGTTAGAGGTGCTGGGCTGTGAGCTTTCGGAAGATGCGGTAGACATCGCTGCTCAATTGTGGCCACAGCCCATTACGTTAGTGGTGCATGCTTCTGCTGCCGTGCCTCAGGCTTTGGCGCGCCCGGATGAGACCGTGGCAATTCGTATGACCTCACACCCACTTGTAGCTGGTATTATTCATGCATGTGGTACGCCACTTATCGTAAGTAGTGCTAATAGGCACCTGCATGAAGTTCCCAAGTATTTCTCGCAGCTTAATCCTCGCATGATTGAAGCTGCAGATCTTGTTTTTCACGGCGTTCCTAACCTCTGTCATGGGCCCAGTACTATTATCGATTGCACCGAGGGTGAGACTCGTGTGCTGCGTCGTGGTGCGGTTCCGCTTTCACAAATCGAGAAGGTCTTGGGACATCGCATCATGTCCTAATAAGCAAGAAAGGTACAGCATGGCTGCTGCACAAACATTTTTTTCTGGCGCTTTTGGCCAGCGAGATACACGCGAATATGTTATGAGCTTGGATGCTGGGACCACCAGCGTGCGCGCTATTTTGTTTGATGAATACGGCTTGATGGTAGCGCAATCCTCGCGTGCCATTTCTATTTCGTACCCTCACCCTGGATGGGTAGAGCAAGACCCTGTAGAAATCCTCTCTGCTCAAATTGCTTGTATGGCTGAGGTGCAGTTTAAGAGTGGCGTGCGCTCTGATCAGATTTGCGCCATTGGTATTACTAATCAGCGCGAGACGGTTGTAGTGTGGGATAAACGCACTGGTCAACCCATCTACAACGCAGTGGTATGGCAGTGCCGCCGTACGGCTCCCATTGTGGATGCCCTTATCGCCGATGGCTATGATGAGCTTATTCGTCAGCGCACGGGTCTTATTCCTGATGCGTATTTCTCGGGCACTAAGATTAAGTGGATTTTAGAAAACGTAGACGGCGCACAAGAGATGGCTGCTGCAGGCGATCTTTTGTGCGGCACCATTGATAGCTGGCTTATTTATAACCTAACTGCTGGTGCGGTGCATGCAACGGACTATACCAATGCAAGCCGTACCATGCTGTTTGACATCCATCGTCTGTGTTGGGATGAGGATTTGTGCCGTATTTTGGGCGTATCTATGTCCATGCTTCCCGAGGCACTGCCATCTAATGCAAGCTATGGTCGCGTGAGTTCGGACATTATGTCTCATCAGCCACCCATTTGTGGCGTGGCAGGAGACCAGCAGGCTTCGCTCTATGGGCACTGTTGCTTTACGCCGGGTAGTGTCAAAAATACCTACGGCACGGGCTGCTTTATGCTCATGAATCTTGGCGAGAAACCCACGGATTCACAAAACGGCTTGGTAACTACCATAGGTATTGCTGAGGATGGCCACATAGACTATGCATTAGAAGGCTCCGTGTTCCAAGCGGGCTCTGTTATTCAGTGGCTGCGTGATGGCTTGGGGCTCATATCCCATGCTGCTCAGTCTGAACAAATTGCTCTGTCGGTACCTGATACTGGAGGATGTTATATCGTACCTGCTTTTAGTGGCATGGGTGCTCCTTGGTGGGATGCAGATGCGCGTGGCGTTATTTGTGGTATTACTCGTGGGGTAGACCGTGCACGGCTGGTGCGTGCGGCTTGTGAGTCTTTGGCCTATCAAACCTACGATATCCTTAAAGCCATGGAGGCAGATTCTGGTCAGGAACTTACATCGCTCCAGGTAGATGGTGGCGCCTCAAGCAATAACTTTATTATGCAATTCCAGGCAGATCTTATGGACATCAAGGTGGTTCGCACGCCTCAAAATGAGACAACCGCTCTAGGCGCAGCGTATCTTGCCGGCATTGCTTGTGGTTTTTGGGACAGTCGTGAAGAGGTGGCATCCATGGATGCCCATGGGGATGTTTTTACACCATCTATTACGGGATTGCAGCGTGAGCAACTGCTTGCTGGTTGGCGCGCGGCCGTACGTAAGACTATCTCACGATAATTTGTCATCTGCCCACATCCGCACCGTTATTTGCGGTACGCTTACCGTATGAGAATTATAAGTAAGGAGCTTGTATGCGTATTGCAATTGCATCTGACCATGCTGGGTTTATTCAAAAAGCACCCATCATTGAGCAGCTTATAGCCTTAGGGCATGAGGTACGTGACTTTGGTCCTGCCAATGAGGACCGGGTAGACTATCCTGACTATGCCGATAAGGTCGCGCGTGCTGTTGCTGCAGGCCAAGCAGATCGTGGCATTCTTATTTGTGGTACTGGTATTGGCATGGCACTCACAGCGGATAAAATTGCGGGCATTCGTGCTTCTGTTATTCAGACTCCCGAGTTTGCTCATTTGTTCCGTGAGCACAATGATGGCAATGTTCTGTGCATTTCCGGCCGCTTTACTGAGCTGGATATAAACAAGCAGATTGTAAATGAGTTTTTAACCACCGGGTTTGGTGGTGGACGTCACGCTGGCCGTGTGAAGAAGATTATGCGTGAGGATGATGCAAGCTTCAGCGGCGTAAAAGAGTAGTTTAGCGGTACGCCGTGTACACTCCAGAGCACTTCTTACCTCATCAGTATTACTGCAAGCAAACCTTGTAAGAAAGGAAACCTTATGCCCAACTTTGACGAGTCTCGTCTTACTATCGTTGACCACCCTTTGGTTCAGCACAAACTGCACATTTTGCGCGATGAAGAGACGAGCACCAAACAGTTCCGCGAGCTCGTAACTGAGCTTGCTATGTTTGAGGGCTACGAGGCTATGCGCGATCTTCCTCTGGAAGACGTGCAGGTAAAGACTCCTTTAGAGACGGCAACCTGCAAGCGCATTGCTGGTAAAAAAGTTGCTATCATTCCTATCTTGCGTGCAGGCATGGGCATGGTAGATGGCATGTTGAGCCTGGTTCCTTCTGCACGCGTTGGTCATGTTGGCATGTATCGTGACCCACAGACCCATGAGCCTCATCAGTATTACTGCAAGCTTCCTTCTGATGTTGCTAATCGTACCTGCTTGATTGTTGATCCCATGTTGGCAACGGGCGGCTCTCTTACTGCTGCTATTCAGTTCTTGCGTGAGGCTGGTGCAACAGATGTTCGTGCTTTGGTCTTGGTTGCAGCTCCCGAGGGCGTAAAAACTGTTTTGGATTTTGACTCAGATGTTCAGCTGTATACCTGTGCGCTTGATCGTCAGCTTAATGATCATGCCTATATTTTGCCTGGTCTTGGTGATGCAGGCGATCGTATCTACGGTACCAAGTAGTTGCTTGTAGAAGGCAAGCCGCAAGAGAAACCTGCAGAGATGTCATCCGTGTATGCTAAGAAATATCGCAATCGTACGCGTTGGGCCCATACTGTTAGCAAGATGGTGGGTTACTTGCTGGTGGGCAGCTCAATCTTTCTGCTGATTCTTTTGTTTATGTTGTTGCGCACTAACCCCAACCCCGTGCCAGCACTCGTTATTATTTCTGCCTTTGTCTTGCTTTGCTTCTTCTATGCTTACGTTATGGTTTTGCCCGATGACCTTACGCTTACCGCAACGGACCGTACGCTCCAGACGGCATCGCAGTTGTTAACCTTTGCTTCTCGGGGCTTATCGCCCGAGATGGCTGCAGGCATTTGTTCCATTATCTTGCCAGAGACGTTTGCGAGCGCTATTGCTGTGACTGATGGAGCACAAATGCTGGCAACGGCGGGCAAAAATGCAGCTAAGTATCCCATGGGGCATCCCGTTAATCAGGCAACTTTGGATTCGGTCAAAACGGGCCAAATGCAAATCTTTTATCGCGATGAAGTTCCTTCAAATGACATGTTTCCCCTGCGTGCTGGCATTGTAGTGCCACTTAAGGTGCACAATGAAGTTGTGGGAACTATCGAGCTGTACTATACGCGCGCTGGTCAGATTGACCAGCGCCAAATTGCTCTGTCTACGGGCTTTGGTGAGCTGCTCTCCTCACAGCTGGTTTCTTACGAGCTTGAGCAGCAGTTTAAGCGCTCTTCTCAAATTGAGTTACGCGCTCTTCAATCCCAGGTAGACCCCCATTTCTTATTTAATACCATTGGTACTATTGTTTCTGTGGTGCGCACAGACCCTGGTCGTGCCCGTAAGCTGCTTATTGACTTCTCAAATTACTATCGACAAACCCTTGGTGATTCAGAAAGTCTCATTCCGCTCTCGCGTGAGTTTGAGCAGGGCATGCGCTATATTAACCTTATGCAAGCACGCTATGGAGAAGATCGTCTGAGCATTACTACGAGCTTGGACCCAGATACAGCAGACATGCTTGTGCCACCGTTTATTCTTCAGCCCATTTTGGAAAACTGTATTAAACATGGTATGCGCGAGATAGAGCCGTTACATATTGTGTTTACCAGTACGTCCATTGATGATGGTGTAGAGATTACGGTGGCGGATGATGGCGTAGGAATGTCACCTGAAGTTCTTGCGTCTGCCTTTGATAGCACTGCGCGTACCGAACAAACGCTCCAAAAGGGTTGTGGATTGGCGCTATGCAATGTAATGTCTCGTGTTCGGTACTTTTTTGATTTTAAGTCGGGGATTGATATTCAGTCCACGCTTGATAAAGGCACAACCGTTCATTTTACGCTTGTCGGCGCACCACGTAGAACTAAACCTGCCGAGTAGCGTTTGTTGTACGTGTTTGTTGCACCTAGATGGTATGACAGGCAACTCGCTACCTGCGTTTAAAGTGGCTCTTGGGGTTAAGGGGAAAAGATGAACTCTTGGAAAGTACTTACAGTTGACGATGAGCCACCTATCCGTGCAGAACTTCGCTACTTGTTGGAGCAGGATGCTCGTGTGGCGGAAGTGCAGGAGGCTGGCAGCGTCAGTGCTGCGATGCTGGCTATTTTAGAAAATCAGATTGACATTGTATTTCTGGATATTTCTATGCCGGGCACCAGTGGCATGCAGCTGGCCGAGTTTTTGCAAAACCTTACCAACCCGCCAGCGGTTGTCTTTGTAACAGCATATGCGGAGTTTGCTGCCGATGCATACAATCTTGATGCCGTGGATTACGTGCTTAAGCCTGTGGAGCTTGATCGAGTAGAACATGCTCTTGATAAGGTCGAGGCATTGCAGCCCCAACCACATAAGGCTACGACTACAGAGTCACGTATGTTGGTAGAACAAGATAACAAGCAAACATATATCCTTACCAATACCATTGTGTATGTAGAAGCACGCGGCAATTATGCCAACGTATACACCAAGAACAACTCATATCTTGTTAAAAGCTCTATGGGTGCGTTGGAAGAGCGTCTTGCATCAGAAGGATTTATTCGTGTGCATAAGAGCTTTATCGTGAACAAGCGCCAAGTTTGTAAGATACATGCTATTGAGCATGGTTTGCTTGAGCTGTCGCTCCATGACCGCCAAGAGACGGTTCCTATTTCACGCCGCAAGGCAGCGTTTGTAAAGGCAGAGTTGGGTATTACTAGCTAGCATCGGGTTTACCCAGCGTTTCTCTAGCGATTACTTATTTCTGCATCTATAACAAGCTCAGCATCTTCGGAGGATTGTTCAGCAAAGCCTCCTCTATGTGTATGACGATGCAACGTATAACCAAGGCAGGTCCACAGTAATAAAACAAGCCAGTTAGAGGCGGTCAGACTGCTGGGGACGCCAGGCATGACGATAAAAAATAACAAAATAAGGCTATTTATACAGGCAATGCTAATGCCAACCATACCGCCCGGAACTTTGTAGGGGCGCGCAAGGTCAGGCTCACTGAAGCGCAGTTTAAGGCAGCTAAATGAGGCAGCTACGCATGAGAAAATAAAGCCTGCAGAGGCAACGGTTGCCAGTGGTGTTAGTATGTCATGTCCTAAAAGAGGTCCGGCTACCGTTACGCCTGCCAAGATGTAGCAAGCAACATCAGGTACATTGCCCGTGTCGTTAAGGTGCATCAGACAGGAAGGCAATTGATGATGGCGCGCTAAACCATATGCTATGCGAGAAGAGGCTCCTAAAAATGCATTCATGGGGCCAAGCGAGCCAAAGATCATGACGCCAATCATAATGGCATACGCAAAAATATTAAGCTGTTTAAGGGTACTAAGAGCAGGACTGGGGCTTTGAATAAACTCTCGCCAGGGCATTAAGGTGCCAAAAGAATAGATTGATACCAGGTAAAAACAACCTGCAGCAAGAATTGCTAAAGAGATAACTTTGCCAAATTTTGACCAGTTAATGCCACGAGCTGCTTCTCCCGCATGAATAGTAATGGTGTCAAAACCTGCATAGTAAAACGGTGCAATGGCCAGCACTGCAATAACGCCTTCAGGCAGATTTTGTGCACTTGTACTTCCTAAGGCAGAAGTGCTTACCGGAACAAATGTAGGCAGAGTGTTGCTTGCAGAACCAGCAAATAATGTAATAGATAAGGTAAGCGCCATGCCTAAAAGCAGGGGCTTTACCAAAAATGCGCTGAGACGCGCTTCCGATTGCACACCGCGTAAGTTACTGCGAATAACCCACAAACAAAAACCAGCAGAAATGAGTACCGGCCATAAATAAATATCAGTATGCATGACGCTGTATAGCTTGATGCTTCTAAGCCAAGCAAATGCAGGGAACGCGGCCACCTGATCAGAGAGCAAACTTGAAATAACGATGGCTTCCCAAGGGCAGATAAGTGCGTTGCTGAGCAATAAGAACCAGCCGCATAAAAAGGCTGGCTTTTCACCAAAGGCTCTAAAGGCATGTACGGCAGCACCGCCCGCAACAGGAATAGCAGAAGCAAGCTCGCTAAAGGCAGAGCCGATAGGCACCAAGATAATGGTGGCAAGCAAAAAAGCATACATGGAAGGTAGGGGTCCACCGCCAAGCACCATCCAGTTGCCTACGAGAAGAGTCCATGAGGTGCCAACAATTGCGCCAAAGGCAATTGTAAAGAGATTCCAAAGCGACAACGTCTTTTGTAGATGTGGGCGCTCACTGTTGTCTTTAGAAAAGTATTTCACCAAAAAACTCCTTCGACCGCTCTATTATCCATGGTCTTCTTACAAGGTAAGCCCAACATATGAGGCTATTCCTTAAAAGGAGTGATTTTGCCCGTAGGAAGCATATACATGAATATGAGGGCAAAAATATGCTGCTTCCTCTGGTTTACGTGACGCCTCCAACCGTTAATCATCAATTATTTTCCGATTATCAAAATGACGCACACACTCAAAGTAAATGGCGCATTTGTTTGTCTGACAAGTTCGTATTCTATGGTCAAGGAGAGTTTTGTTATTGGGTGCACCAACTCATACAAATGTATAGATGGAAGAGGAGGGGATGTAATGTCAGACAAGACTACACAAGCTGAAGCTGCAGGTGGAATGAAAAAGGAGCTCTCTCTCTTTAACTTCTTCACCATTGGCTTTGGCGCCATTATCGGCACGGGCTGGGTTTTGCTCGTAGGCAATTGGATGGTTATGGGCGGTGGCCCAATCCCAGCAATGATTGCCTTTGCATTAGGAGCACTGTTCCTTGTTCCTATTGGCATGGTGTTTGGCGAGCTTACCGCAGCTATTCCTATTTCGGGAGGAATTATTGAGTATGTAGACCGTACGTACGGTCGCAAGCTCGGCTTCCTTACCGGATGGATGCTTCTTTTGGGTAATGCACCATTGTGCCCTTGGGAGGCAATTGCAATTTCCACCTTGCTTACCGATCGCTTTGCAGAGTTCCCGGTTCTTGCATGGCTGCGTTCGGTTAAGTTGTACACACTGCTTGGTGCAGATGTGTATCTGTGGCCAACCGTTATTGCTCTTGGCTTTGCTGTACTGGTTATTTTCCTTAATTTCCGCGGTGCAGGAGCTGCAGCTAAGCTTTCATCCTTCCTTACGAAGGCATTGCTGGCTGGCATGATTTTGGCTATGGTCATCTCGTTTGCAACGGGTTCACCCTCTCACGCTCTGCCTGTTTTCTCGCAGGTAAGCAACACCGCTGGTGGCGATACTACAGCAACCAGTTTGTTGGGCGGTATTGTTGCAGTTTTGGTAATGACACCGTTCTTCTATGCAGGCTTTGACACCATTCCTCAGCAGGCCGAAGAGGCTTCCGAGGGTCTGGACTGGAAGAAGTTTGGCATTATTCCAGCACTGGCACTTCTTGCATCTGGTGGTTTCTACCTCATTTGCATCTATGCCTTTGGCACCATTATTGACTGGCACGAGTTTGTTGTTCCTGCAGTACCTGCACTGGCAGTTTTGGAGCGCATTAACCTGTTCTTCTACATTGCCATGCTTATTATTGCAACGCTTGGACCTCTGGGCCCCATGAATGCATTCTTTGGCGCATCCACTCGTCTGATGTTGGCTCTTGGCCGCAAGCAGATGTTGCCCGAATCTTTTGCACAGATTGATCCTCAGACCGGTGCTCCCAAGACGGCAAATATCGTATTGGCAATCCTTACCCTTATTGGACCTTTCTTGGGCCGCAACATGTTGGTTCCTCTGACCAACGTTGCTTCTCTGGGCTTCATCTTTGCATGCACCATGGCAGGTTTTGCTTGTCTCAAGCTGCGCAAGACTGAGCCTGATTTAAAACGTCCGTATAAGGTTAATGGTGGCATGGCTGGTATCTTAGCTGCAATTGGCGCTGGTCTTATCATCATTGCTTTGATGGTTGTACCCTTTAGCCCTGCTGCACTTAATACCATTGAGTGGGCTATCACCATTGGTTGGATTGTTATTGGCTTCATTATCCTGCTGGCATTTGGATCCAAGAAGAAGGCTACTGCTTAGATACAGCAAGGCAGTGCTTAAAAGCGGTGCTTAAACGAAGTTAAGCACAGCAAAAGCAACATGAATGAATAAGGCATGGGCTAAGAAGACCTATGTCAAACAAAAAGAAAGTTCGAAAAAGGAAGTTGGAGGGGTTAGTATGGCAAAGTACGCATTCGCAGGCGGTATCCTGGTAGACGGCACTGGTGCTGCTCCCGTTCAGGACAGCTTGGTGTTGGTAGATGACAAGATGATCACCTACGCTGGTCCTCGTACAGAGATTCCTGAGGGCTATGAGGTTCGTGACATCACGGGCAAGACCATTATGCCTGGTCTTATCGATACTCACCTGCACTTCTCTGGTAACCTGACCGACGATGACAATGACTGGGTAATCGAGTCTGTAGCTCAAAAGCAGACGGTTGCTGTAAAGCAGGCTTACGATGCATTGACTCATGGTCTTACCACCGTATGTGAGATTGGCCGCAACGGTATTGCTGTTCGCGACGTAGTTAACATGGGCATTATGAAGGGTCCTCGCATCTTTGCTACAGGCTTGGGCTTCTGCCGCACCGCAGGTCACGGTGACTCTCATCGTTTGCGCCAGGACCACAACAAGGATTCCCATCCTTGGGGCGACCAGGTAGACGGTCCTTGGGATCTTCGTAAGGCTGTTCGTCGTCGCCTTCGCGAGAATCCTGATGCTATCAAGATTTGGGCAACCGGTGGCGGCATTTGGCACTGGGACTCTGGTCGCGATCAGCACTACAACTATGAGGAGATTAAGGCAGTATGTGACGAGGCTGCAATGGTTGGCATCCCCGTATGGTCTCACTCCTACAACAATGTAAGCGCAGCTTATGACTCCGTACGTTGCGGCTGCGAACAGCTGATTCACGGCTTTGAGCTGGATGCCAAGACCATGGACCTCATGGTAGAGCAGGGCACCTTCTTTACCCCAACCATTGGCTTCCTTCCCACTTGGTATGCTACCTATCCTCCCGTATACACCCCTGAGCTGGACAAGTATGAGGGCGATACGGTTGTAGAGAAGGAACTTCAGCGCACATACGCTAACCTGCGTGAAGCTAACGAGCGTGGCGTCATTCTTACCATTGGTTCCGACTCCTTCTCCTTCGTAACACCTTACGGTTGGGTAACCATTGACGAGATGTATGACTTTGTAGACAAGGCCGGCATCTCCATCATGGATACCATCAAGGCTGCTACCATCAACGGTGCCAAGATGGTTCACAAGGAGGACGAGTTTGGTTCCCTCGAGGCTGGCAAGTTTGCAGACCTTCTGGTTGTAAACGGCGACGTAGCTAATAACATCCATGATTTGACCCCCGACAACATGGAAGTTATCATGAAGGAAGGCGACATCGTCATTAAGGATGCTCTCTAAGATCATCTGGCGGATTGCCTTACACGACTAGGTATCACCGCGTCGCTTTTTGACCGGCGTCGCGCTCCGTTCGCGGCGCCGGTTTTTGTTTACCTTTGCTTTACGCTAGATGTATAGTAATAGTGTCATATTGCATAAAACGAAGGTGTTATACATGGCAATTGCCCTCATCGGATTGGGTATTTTCTGTGCTTTAGTGGCATGCATGCCAAGCGCATATCTTTTTGAATGTGCTCAAAAAGATGAGAATTGCTCAACTATTTTTATGGGATTAGCTGGGGTTATTTGGTCATACGTGTTTCTCTGTACGGCCATGGCAATTGTAAAAATGTTAGTTGCAACGCAATTCTTAGCTTTTGCGTTTGCAGTAGTGGTAACATTCCTTGTGTTCTGGGGAATTGAGTCAGCGAGGGCTTTTCGCTTATTTTTTAGTCAAGCGGAGTCTCACAGAAGGGGCGAATCGTGAATCCTCTTTCCAATCTATCAGCCGAGATGGAAGAGCTGCTTGGCAGTTTTATGTCCCAGCCCATTAAAGGCGATTTAATCTTTGGTCTTACCAACTATATATTTTGGATGGGCATAGCCGTTATCTTGCTTTTTGTTGTCATGTTTGCTTTCAAAAAGAAGCAGGCTCAGAACTTGGTCCCACAGGGTGTCTTTGTAAATGGCGTCGAATATGTGATTGATTTTGTAAAGGATGACATTTGCAAAAGCATCTTGGGTGATAGCTGGCAAAAGCATTTTCCATTTTTGGCTGCTCTATTTTTCTTCATTTTGATTAACAACCTGGTCGGTCTTATCCCAGGAGGACACCCTGGTACGGGCACCATTGGTGTTACGGGAGCGCTTGCGTTATGGTCCTTTTTGTACTTTGTCTACATTGGCATCAAGCGCATGGGAGCATTTGGCTACATTAAAAGCTTAGCTCCTAAAGGCGTAATGTTTCCCATTAACGTACTTGTTTGGCTCATCGAGATATTCTCTACGTTCTTGCGCCTCGTCACTCTTGCAGTCCGCCTGTTCTGCAATATGTTTGCAGGTCACGTTGTTATGGCTACCTTTGCAATTTTGGCAGCTTTGTTCATTGAGCCGCTATTGCAGGGTTTCTCGGTAGTTGCACTAGGTCAAGCAGGAGCTTCCGTTTTCTGGGTAGCTATCTTGTTGGCAATTTACGGTGTAGAGATCTTGGTTGGTGTTATTCAAGCTTATGTCTTTACGCTGTTGTCTAGTGTGTACATTCAGTTGGTAGAAGAAGAGGAATAACGGCTTCACACAGATGTCTATAATCTGTTGGGCATATAGTTTGCTGTCATAGGTCGCCCTATCAAAAGGGCGAATGATAAAGGAGGAATTGTGGGAGTTATCGGTTACGGCCTCGGCGTTATCGGAGCCAGTTTTGGTATTGGCCTTGCAGCATATGGTGTTGCAAACTCCATGGCTCGCCAGCCAGAAGTACAAGGTCGTCTGTTTACCGTATTTATTCTTGCATCTGCATTCGTTGAAGCTCTTGCACTTATTGGCTTCGTAGTAACCCTCGTTTCGCACTAATCATTACATATGAGTTATACGAGTTGGAGGCACGACATGAGGTTTAAGGGAGGACATGCAGGTGCGCTTAGCGCAGCCACTGTAGTAGGCATTGCTTGCATGCCGCAGATTGCACGTGCAGAAGGTATTTCTGGTGCAGACATCTTGCTTCCTAAGCCTGCCGAGTTTATCCCTGCTCTTATCGCATTTTTGATCATCTGGATTGTTCTGGCCAAACTGGTTTGGCCTTCGGTTCTTGGAATGATGCAAAAGCGTCAACAGCAGATTCAGGATGACCTTGACGCTGCGGAGCAGTCCAAGACTGCTGCCGAGAAGGCTCGTCAAGAGTATGAGGCTGGCATTGCTGATGCAAAGAGGGAAGCGGACGAGATTATCGCCCAGGCAAAGTTTGATGCCGAGGCCGAGCGTACACGCGTTATGGATAAGGCACGTACTGATGCAGCCGCCATTGTTGCTAAGGCTCATGACACCGTAGATGCAGAGCGTAAGAAAGCCATGATTGAGCTTTCTACCTCAGTCGTTGATCTGTCGGTCGAGATTGCAAGCAAAATCATAGGTGGCGCACTGTCCGAGGACGATCAACGTCGTCTTGCCGAGAAGTACCTCGAGGAAGTGAGCACCAATCATGAGTAGCACTCCTCAGGCAACCAAGGCCGAGCAGTATGCTCGTGCTTTGATTGAGGCTGCTCAAAAAGAGGGTAGGGCTAACACCGATCTGGTGCAGGTAAACCATGCGCTTAAGTTTTTGCCAGAAGTGCTTGAAACTTTGGCATCCATGCACAATAACAATGACATGGAACTTCTCGATAGCGTTGCCCGGGAGTATAAAAGCATCTTGGACAACGAGACCGATATTGTGCAGGTAACAGCAACTACGGCAGTTGCTATGGACGATCAGCTGCGTACAGCAATCAGGGCAAAGCTCGAGCGTGAGCTGCAAGCGTCCATTTATTTGAACGAGCGCATTGACCCCTCAATTTTAGGCGGCATTGTGTTAGAGATTCGTGGAGACAGGTATGACGCTTCGGTGCGCGCACAACTTGCAAACATCAGAAAGTCTCTTGCCACCACTTATATCGGAAGTGATGAGCAATGACAGATACAATCAGCTCGGCTGAGATTATGGGAACGCTGCGCAAGCAGCTGGCTCAAATCAATGCGACTGTGGACCAGCGCGAGGCTTCCACTGTTTCCCAAGTGGGTGACGGTATTGCTATTGTTTCTGGTCTTAAAACTGCCATGGCTGGAGAGCTTTTACAGTTTACAAGCTCTGCTACAGGTCACAGTGCTTACGGATTGGTCCAAAACTTGGAAGAGGACCGCGTAGGTGCAGTACTGTTTGGCGATGTGGATGCCATTAAAGAAGGCGATGAAGTCCGCGCAACAGGTCGCATTATGGACATTCCTGTTGGTCGTGAAATGCTTGGTCGTGTAGTTAATCCTCTTGGTCAGCCCATTGATGGCCTAGGGCCCATTAACACCACGGCACGTCGCCCCATTGAGTTTAAGGCTCCTGGCATTATGGACCGCCAACCGGTGTGTGAGCCAGTTCAGACGGGTTTCTTGGCAATTGATGCCATGGTACCCATCGGTCGCGGGCAGCGCGAGCTCATCATTGGTGACCGTAAAACTGGTAAAACTGCCATTGCAATCGATACCATTATCAATCAGCGCGAGTCCGATCTGATTTGTATTTACGTCGCTATTGGCCAAAAGGCTTCAAAGGTTGCTGCCATCAAGGAAACCTTGGCTCAACACGGTATTCTTGATAAGACCATCATCGTGTTGGCGTCTGCTTCTGATTCTGCACCAATGCAGTATATTGCCCCTATGGCTGGCGCTGCTATTGGCGAGTACTTTATGTATAACGATAAGGACGGCAATCCTGCAGACGCAGACCATCCTGGCGGTCATGTGCTTGTGGTATACGATGACCTGTCTAAGCAGGCTGTTGCATACCGTCAGATGTCGCTTACGTTGCATCGTCCGCCAGGACGCGAGGCATATCCTGGTGACATCTTCTATCTGCATTCTCGTTTGCTCGAGCGTGCCGTTAAGATGAGCGACGCTCACGGTGCCGGTTCTATGACGGCTTTGCCAATCATCGAGACGCAGGAAGGTGACGTTTCCGCCTACATTCCTACCAACGTTATTTCTATTACAGACGGCCAGATTTACCTGGTGCCAAGTTTGTTCTTCCAGGGTCAGCGTCCTGCAGTAGATGTTGGTATCTCGGTTTCTCGCGTTGGTGGTTCTGCACAACTTAAATCTATGAAGCAGGTTGCAGGTACCCTTCGCTTGGATTTGGCTGCTTTCCGTGAGAAGCAGGCGTTTGCTCAGTTTGGTAGTGACCTTGATGCAACTACGCAGTACCAGCTCAGCCATGGTACCCGTATGATGGAGTTGCTTAAGCAGGGACGATACGCTGCTTTGGATGTAGCAGATCAGATTATTATTCTGTTTGCTGGCAAAGAAGGTTTCTTGGATGACCTTGAGGTCAGCCAAATTGTACCGTTCCGTGACGCTTTAGCTGCCTTTATGGAAGAGCGTCATCCTGAGGTTCGTACCAAGGTTCGTTCTGAGCGCATTAGCGATGCTTTGGCCGAACAAATGAAGCGTCAAATTGGCGAGTTTAAAGAGGCGTTTCTCAACGGTGATTTTGACCGTCTTAACTCTTTTAAGAGTGAGGATGCCACTTCTGACTCAGCCCAAGATGTAGAGAAGGACTAAGGTTTAGCTCATGTCTAACCTACGAGAGATATCAAGGCGCATCTCCTCGGTTACCGCAACCATGCAGATCACGCGTACGATGGAGATGGTCTCCACCGCAAAGATTCGCAAGGCTTTGGACCGAGCAGAGCAGGCTGCTCCTTACAAGGACGCCATTAAGCGCATGCTCTCTAATGTTGTAGGCTCAAGCCTTGACACTTCTCAGCCGCTGCTTGAGCAGCGTGATAAAACGAAGGTTGTTCTTTTTATTCTGATTGCTTCCGATCGCGGTTTAGCTGGTGGCTTTAACATCATGCTTCAGCGCGAGGTGCAAAAAGAGATGGAGCAGCTTTCCAAGCAAGGCATTGAGTCTCGCATAATTACCTGTGGACGTAAGCCTACGGAGTACTTCCAGTCTCGTAGTGTTGAGCCTGTGTTGTCCTTCTCGGGTATGTCGTCCGAGCCAACCATGGATCAGGCGGATCGTATTGCGTCGTTTGTTATGGATGGCTATACCAATAAGAGCATCGATAAGGTCGTAATCTATTATCAGCACGCTCGTAATCGTGTAGATCAAGACATGATTGTTGAGCAGGTGCTTCCTATCGAGACCGCAAACTTGATTATTCCAAATGCGCCTCGTACTCCGGAAGCAGTATCCAAAGTCGAGCATAACTACAACAATCTGTTTTCGTTTGATCCCTCGGCTTCGGAAGTGTTGGGCTACCTTATGCCCGCTTATGTGCGTACCCTTATCTTTCACGCGTTGTTGGACTCCGCTGCAGCAGAGCATGGTGCACGCCGCCGCGCAATGCAGTCCGCAACGGACAATGCTCAGGAAGTTATTACTCGTCTGAGCCGTATGTACAACCGTGTAAGGCAGAGCTCCATTACCACTGAGCTTAATGAGATTATCGGCGGCGCGTCCGCATTGGAGGACAACTAATGGCAGAAAAGGCACAAGAGCGAATCATATTCGAGGAAGCAGAGCTCGAGTATTCGCGTCGTAGTGCTGGTGACGGCACTATCGTTCGCGTGGTTGGTTCGGTTGTCGACGTTAAGTTTAACGACCATGTTCCGGGCATCTATAATGCGCTGGAAGTAAGAGGAACCACTCCCATGGGTGAGATTCATCTCATCTTGGAGGTAGAGTCTCAGCTTCCCAATGACGTTGTGCGTACCGTAGCTATGGATTCTACAGATGGCCTGCAGCGTGGCATGCGTGTTCATGATACGGGTGCTCCCATGCAGATGCCCGTTGGTACCTCTACGCTGGGTCGTGTATGGAATGTAATGGGTCGTCCCGTAGATGGTTCTTCCGTTCCAGAAGATGTGGTGTATTATCCCATTCATCGTGCAGCCCCTAAGTTTGATGACCTTACCACTAAGACCGAGATTTTCGAGACAGGTATCAAGTCTATTGACCTTCTTGAACCCTACGTTCGTGGTGGTAAAACGGGCTTGTTTGGCGGTGCTGGTGTAGGCAAGACTGTTCTTATCCAGGAGCTTATTAATAACTTGGCTCAGGAACATGGCGGCACCTCTGTCTTTACCGGCGTAGGCGAGCGTACACGTGAGGGTACTGACTTGTTCCTCGAGATGACCGAGTCTGGCGTTATCAACAAAACCTGCTTGGTCTATGGCCAGATGAATGAGCCACCAGGAGCACGTCTTCGTGTTGGCTTAGCTGGTTTGACTACAGCAGAGTACTTCCGTGACCAAGGTCAAGATGTACTGCTGTTTATTGACAACATTTTCCGCTTTTCTCAGGCTGGTTCTGAGGTTTCCGCACTTCTTGGTCGTATGCCATCCGCAGTAGGTTACCAGCCTACCTTGGCTACCGAGATGGGCGACTTACAGGAGCGTATTACCTCTACGCGTGAGGGGTCTATTACTTCTGTACAGGCTGTTTATGTACCTGCAGATGACCTAACTGACCCTGCACCTGCAACTACGTTTACGCACTTGGATGCAACAACCGTTTTGTCTCGTGCCATTACCGAGCTGGGCATTTATCCTGCTGTAGACCCACTAGCATCTTCATCTGATGCTTTGGATCCTTCTGTTGTTGGTGAGGAGCACTATCGTGTAGCAACTGCTGTTCAGGAGACGCTGCAGGAGTACTCTGACCTTCAGGACATCATTGCCATTTTGGGCATGGATGAACTGTCTGAAGACCAGCGCCTCACAGTAGACCGTGCACGTAAGATTCAACAATTCTTGTCGCAGTCCTTCCACGTTGCCGAGAAGTTCACGGGTAATCCCGGTGTGTATTGCCGCATTGAGGATACCGTTCGCTCCTTCGCAGCTATTATCGATGGTGAGTGCGATGACATCCCCGAGCAGGCCTTCCGTTTTGCGGGCACCATTGATGATGTTCGTGAGCGTGCGCGCAAGATGGCCGAAGAGGCACAGGCAGACGAGAGGTAACGATGGCATATCTTACCTGCAAATTTGTGCGTCCAGATAAACAGTTGTATGAAGGCAATATTGCATCGCTAGTCCTGGCTACATACACCGGCGAGCTCGGTGTATGGCCAGGTCATGCGGCAGAGATTTGTGCATTGGGCGATGGAATTGTGCGCCTAACTACGCTGCCCGAAGATGGTGGAGACATCAAGAAAGTTATTGTGTCGGGTGGGTATGCTGAGATTGCCGATGACACGGTGGTTATCATCGCTGACCATGCTCGTGACATTAACGATATTGATGTTACGCAGGTTAATGAGACTCGCCAGAAGGCACTTGACGCTCGCAATGCGCTTCCCGAGAATGACCACCGTCGCGCATATTATGAAAACAAGATACACTGGTGCGACCTTTTGCTTCAGCATGGGCAGACGGAGGCGTAACAGATTTTAACCGGGGGTAGCATGGACGTTATTCAAATTGAGGGTGGTCACCCAATTTCGGGTGAGGTTGTGGTATGCGGAGCAAAAAACTCTGCGCTTAAGCTTATGGCCGCTACGGTTATGGCACCTGGTAAAACAACCCTTACTAACGTTCCTGATATCTCTGATGTCCACATTATGGGCAAGGTGCTTAAACGCCTTGGTGCCCAGATTACTGTTTTGGGCAAACACGAGCTGCTTATCGATACAACCAACGTAGACAAGTGGGAGACGCCTTATGAGCTGGTGGCTCAGATGCGCGCTTCTACGGCTGTTTTGGGGCCTTTGTTGGCGCGTTTTGGCAAGGCTGTTGTTGCTATGCCTGGCGGCTGCAACATTGGCGCTCGTAAGATTGATATGCACATTTTGGGCCTCGAAGCCTTAGGTGTGGAGTTTGACGTTTCCCATGGTAATATCCACGCTTCTGCTCCTCAGGGCATCAAAGGCGCATCAGTGACTTTGGAGTTTGCAAGCGTTGGCGCTACCGAGAACCTCATGATGGCGTCGGTGCATGCTCAAGGTACTACCATTATTGATAATGCTGCCCGTGAGCCAGAGATTGTTGATCTTGCCAATATGCTTAATGAGATGGGCGCTTGCATTCGTGGCGCAGGTACACCCTTGATTGAAATTGAAGGCGTGGCAGAGCTACATCCTGTAGAGCATCGCGTTGTTGGTGACCGCATTGAAGCAGCAACGTTTTTGGCTATTGGCGGTTTAACGGGCGGCCCAGTTCGCGTCCGTGGTTTTGAGCCCGTTCATCTGGGTATGGTGTTGCGTAAGTTTGAGGCCATGGGCATTACTATCGAGCGCGGAGAGCACGAGGTAGTTGCATCGCGAACCGGCAAACTTAAGCCTGTGGATATTCAAACGCTTCCATTCCCCGGTTTTCCAACAGACGTGCAGGCCCAGGCCATGTGCGTACTTGCTATGGCAGACGGCAACTGCGTAATTACCGAGAATGTCTTCGAGAACCGCTTCATGTTTGCCAGCGAGATTAACCGTATGGGCGCAGATATTACCATTGAAGGTCATCACGCAATCGTGCATGGCGTGCCCACGCTGTCTGGCGCACAGGTTAAATCACCTGATCTTCGTGGTGGCGCAGCACTTGCCATGGCTGGCCTTGTAGCAGATGGCATTACTACTATCAGCGCTATTCATCATATAGATCGTGGCTACGAAGGGTTTGTCGATAAACTCGTTGCCCTTGGGGCTCATGCGCAACGCGCTTCTATAGAAGTGGACGAGGATTAACCTTCCGAATTGTCTTTAAGGGTTTGTGTGCAAAACGCAGCATGCAAAATCCAGCGCGCAAAGCGCATCGCGCATACATTTGATGCAGCTATCCAAAATTATTTGGTATATCTCTTAAGGCGATAGGGTAAACTTGAGCTAACATTTACCGCCTGGAGGTACATTCTATGTCAGAACAAGATTTTATCGATGAACACCGCCTGTCTATGGCAAACGAGGATTATCTTGAGTCTATTTACCGTATTACGGTTGCCGAGAACAATCCTTCGGGTATTCGCTCCGTAGACGTAGCTGATCAGCTTAACGTCTCTAAGGCGAGCGTTAACAAAGCTATCAGCACGCTTAAGGATGCTGGGTATGTAGAGCAAAACCGTTATGGCCGCGTTACGCTTACTCAAGCTGGGCGTGAGTATGGCTCTGAAGTATGGCATGCACATCGTCTTATTCGTGCATTTCTGGAGAAGGACTTGGGTGTAGACCCTGAAATTGCAAATGAAGAGGCGTGCACTATGGAGCATGCCCTGTCGAGAGACACCATGCGTCGCTGGGCAAAGTTTTTGGCTGATCAGGGTTTTTCAATCGATCAAGGTGAGGAAGACGGGCAGCACAAGTCCCAATAACCTACCCGTAATACCCGTAAGGTCATACCAATACTTTGAAGGCATATCATGCTTACCAACCAAGGTTACTATGCAAGTTCTTTATGGGAACGCCCTACGTATGACGATGCCTGTGAAGAAGCAGCAAATGAATTTGGAAAGATTCTCACTGGTCAAGCCGGTGAGAATCTCTTGCTTTCAAGCAACCTTTCGTGGACGTTGGAGCAGCTGCCCGCTGCACAAGCTATAACAGGACCCTTGTGGGTTCAGTATGAGCCAGAAACTCTAACCAATGCATATCAGCTCCAAGTTGCTTGTGGTGCTACGGCGCTGGTAACAGAAACCGCTGGCTGTACAGCCAATCTTTTGGACGAGCTTGATACAAATCTTTCCTGCTACGAGCTGTGTGATAAGGCTGTTCGTGCAGCGTATGCTGCAAGTCCGCGCTTTGTTGTAGGAGCCATTACTTCTGCCAAGATTCCTGTACTTTCGCAGGATAGCCCTGCGGCGCGTCAGGCTCGCGCGCTGTATAAAGAGCAGGCAACAGCCTTGGTAGATGCGCAGGTTCATGCACTTTTTATTACAGATATGACTACCATCGAGGATGCGCTTTGTGCCGTTTTGGCATCACGTCTTGTGTGCTCGCGCCCCATTATATGCGCTCTTGATGCAACAGCCTTTACTGCTAGCTACAACAAAACAGAGCTCTCTAGGGTGTTTAAGCGCCTGGTAGATGCTGGGGCTGAAGCTATTGGCCTTACTAATGTTTTTGTTTCTGGTTGCGCCCAGTCTGACGTATCTGCCGTATTAGCTGCATCGTCGCATGCTTCAATCCCACCTACTGCGCATACGCTGGCTCAGGACTTGGTGAGCATTGCAGATTTGTATGGCGTAGGGACGCTTATGACCATGTGTCCAAGCACCGCAGACGGGTCAGATGATGCCAGCGAACAAGCATTCTTGCAGATGGCGTACCATGCTGCGCAGGTACATATGAGCATTATTGGTGCGGGAAAAGGAAGTGCACTGCCGCATACTGCTGCATTAAGCGCTGGGCTTCTCGCTATGTAACGATATGTAACGTCGCACACCGCCCCATAACACCACATAACGCAGTTTGAAAACAGCTATTACTGTGAAACCTCGCCAAAAGTAGTTCAAATGGGTTAGAGTACTACCAGTTACGTATTCTTAACTTACTTGCAGCCGTGCGTACGTGGTGTCGCACACGTAACGTGAAAGGAACAGTATGAAGGCTATTATTCCTGCCGCAGGCCTCGGCACTCGCTTCTTGCCAGCTACAAAATGCACCCCCAAAGAGCTTCTTCCTGTTATTGATAAGCCTGTTATCCAGTACGTTGTTGAGGAAGCATTGGCTCCTGCGGGAGTAGATGAGTGCATAATTGTTAATTCTCATGATAAGCCCCAAATTGAAGCATATTTTAGTGTAGATGCAAGCTTTGAGCAGATGCTTGAAGAGCGCGGCAAGTCCAAAGAAGCTGCTAAAGTCCATGCTGCAGCAGAGTTGCCCGTTTCTTTTGTGTATCAGGATGAGGCTTTAGGGCTTGGCCATGCAGTTCATTGCGCTGCAGGTAAAGTGGACAATGAGCCCTTTTTTGTTCTGTTAGGTGACTACTTTGTTCCCAGCAAACAAATGAATATCAAGATGGCAGAGGTTTCTCGTGCTCACAATAACGCTTCTGTTATTGCCGTGGCACCCGTTCCCGCCGATCAAGTGAGCCGTTATGGCATTATTGCAGGTGAATGCATAGGTTCACTTGATGGCATAGCTGCTTCTGGCGAGCAGGCAGGTGCCGTTTGGAAAGTCACAGGTCTGGTAGAGAAACCCGCTCCAGAAGATGCTCCATCCCATCTCTTTATTGTAGGCCGCTATTTGCTGTCTCCCCGCATTATGGAGTTGTTAGCAGATCAAAAGCCTGGTGCTGGTAATGAGATTCAGCTTACGGACGCCATGGAACGCCTGTTGGATGAAGAAGAAATGTATGCGGTTGTTATTGACCCCATGGAGGGTTGTGACACGGGTACTCCTGCAGCTTGGGCAGCTACTAACGCACGTTTGGCGCTACAGTCCACTGAAGCAGACGCTTTTAAAGAGGCGCTGGGTAACATTACCTTATAAGTTTGGTAGGTAGTGCATACGCTCATACATACGCTCTGTATGCAGGGTGTTAGTAGATAACATCAAAGAAGAGTGTTAACGCATAAACGCATAATCAAACTGAGGTCGCTTGGCGTTGCCCAAGTGACCTTTTTGTGTCTTAAAAAACTTCGCTTTCAGGTATACGTATTTATATGAATTACCCTATCAATAGATTGGCAAACTTAGTATTATATTTAAGTAAGTGTATATTTTTTGAGAGATTTTGTGTTTACCAAGTATTGTGTTTAGCAAAGCGGCAGCTAAAACAACAGCACAAACACACCAACCGGCAGCCGCAAGAGAAACTGGAGGACCTATGTCCAACAACTTACGTCCCGTGCCACCATCGTTTGGCCACAAGGCTCTTACAGCGTTCCTTTCGGCTTCGTTGTGCCTTTCACTTACGCCTGCTCAAGCGTTTGCTGCGGATGACGTAACGGCAGACGCTACGGCTGCCACTCGTGAGGCTTCTGCTCAAACAGCTCCTGAGTCTACTACGGCAACCCCTTCCTCTACCGCTTCTGACACTCCAGCGGCTGAGGCTACCGAGAAGCCATCTGAGGCTGCAGCTCCAGTTTCTGCTGCTCCAGCTCCTGCAGCAAGTACTGTACCTACGGCAAGTCGTTTGGCTGCACCAGCACCAAAATCTTTAGCAAATGTCTATGTGGATGGTGCAACTGGTAATGATGACACTGCCACTGGCGCTGTTGATGCTCCTTTTAAGACCTTTGAGGCTGCACTTAAAGCAATGTCAGATGGCGGAACAGTACATGTAAAAGGTAGTTTTGCGCTGGCTAATCCTGTAACCATTCCAGCCAAGGCAACCTTAGATATTTATGGGGATACTACCCTTACTGGTGCCGGTAAAAATGGCTTTACGCTTTCCAAAGAAGCTACACTTAAAGCATCTAATGGTGCCAAACTTTCCATGTCTGGATTTAATACCGCGCTTACCGCTCAAGCAGGTTCTCTTATCACTGACGGTGTTTATAACTTCAAGAACAATGCTTCAACAAATAGCACAACGGGCATTTCTTTGGGTGGCACTGTTAAGGGTAGCACCGGGCGCGATAAACTTGTAATTACAGCAGATGATAAGAGTGAGACAAACTTCTATACTGCTGCTGCCGTATTTGAGAATTGTACAGTTAATGTTACTTCTCAGAATAAGGATCGCATTAGCTGGACTCTGAGTGGCTCTTGGATTGATGGAAAGCTGCTTACTCTTAAAAATGCCAACTTTACTGTTGCGGGTATTAATGGCGGCTTTTATATAAAGCCAAGCTTTACTGATTCACACTTTACTGTTGCAGTTGGCCCTCAGGGAGCACAGCGTACTGGTGCAACCATTCAAAGTACGGGCACTATTTCTGGTTCTACTGTTTCTATTAATGGTGGATATGAGGCAGGACTTTCTGTTGGTATAACGGACGGTCCTCTAACTATTACTAATTCAACTCTTGAGTTTAAGAATGGTGGAACTGGCGGTTTTAACGTTAATACCGGTAAAGTTACGCTTGAAAACTCAACTATTAAGGGTGATGGAAAGAACAGTGGTGCACTCTATGGTGCACAGGCAAAAGGTTCAATTACCTTTACAGGTAGTTCTCGTGTAGAAACACCTGCAACAGCAAAGTCCCATACGGGTGCTGCGCAAGCTGGAGGCAGTCATGTGGTTCTTGGCGGCTCCTACCATGTTTCTTATGTACCTAATTACAATGGCTCTATGGGTAGTACTGTGCCTACTAATGGCGCAGAAAATGGGAATGAAAAGCTGATGCTTTTTACTCTTACAGACTCTAGCATACCTTCTTTCTCTCCCATTAATTCTAACGGTCAAGCATACGCCTATCCCGTTGCTACTCCATCCGAGGATGGCAAAAAGCACGTTTGGGTTCCCGCCGAGAAAGTAACGTTTGTGCTCAATGAGCCTGGAACTCAAAATGCCGTTTCTGCCTCGTTTGAAGATGGTACAACCGATGGTAAAGAAGCTCTTGCCATGCGTGGTTATTCCCTAGCTGATGCCACGCCTGCTGCTGGGGCAAATACCGCTCCTGCGGATCCAACTGCGATAGGATACGACTTTGCAGGATGGTTCTATAAGGAAGGCAATACCGAGGAGCCCTTTGATGCATCTGCGGTAAATATTACTTCCCCCACAACGGTGTATGCTAAGTGGAAGGAAAACGCCAATAGCTACGGTGTTGTCTATCACAACAATGCTGGTGGTACAGACGTTACGTACACCGACAAGGGTAAAAACGCTGACCGCACCGCACAGGTTGTAACTCATGAAGCTGTTTCTTCTGCAAATGCAGCTTTTGCTCCTAAGGGTAAGATTTTTAAGGGCTGGAACACCAAGGCAGACGGTCAGGGGCAGAGCTACGCCCCTAACCAAACCATTACTGTTCCTGCCGGTAAGCCATCCCTTGATTTGTATGCTCAGTGGGAAGACCAGATGGCAACCGTGCGCTTCTCTGCAAACGGCGGCATTTTCTCAAATGATAGCGTGTTCAAGAAGAACCCTGATGTCTTTGAGATTTCTAAGGATGACCAGGGTGGTGAAGTTGCAACCGTAAAGGCTCAGGCAAAGATTCTTGACCAGAAGTCATTGGATGATTTGCTTAAGTCTCTTAAGGCAGATGTAACTACTGCTACGGACGGTCTTGCTTCTCCAGTAAAGGATAGTGCTTCTGATAAAGCATTTGCCAAGATTGCAACTAAGAACCACAGCGTTCTTGATTATAAAAACCGTGAGGAAGGCCTCTGGTTTACAACTACCTACCATGACTATTGGTACACCGATGCTGATGGCAAAAATGCTACTACTCTTAAAAGCACCACAAAGGTAAATAACGATATTACGTATTACCTTAAGTGGAAAACTGACCCCAGCATCGAAGTAGTTAAGCACGACTTTAATCTTTCCGGTGACATTTATAGTGAGGATTTCAAGGCCAGTGTCGATGCAAGGTTTGTAAATGCAGAGAATGAAAGCTTCTCTCTTACCGGTCAAATTGATGCTAAAGCAATTCAAAATCAGATGCAGGGCATTCAGGCTTTGTACCCAAGTATTTCAGAAGCTGACTATAAGAACATCAAGCTTGATGACACCACCTCTACCTTTACTGCAAAAATTACATTGCCTGAAGGTGTACAGATTCCTTACAATCCCACTATTACTGCTAAGGGATTGGGTAATGCGTTTACTGTTGAGTCTACTGAGGCAAATGGCCAAACAATTACGGTTACCTTTAAACTGGTTAATGGTATCAACAATTATCAGGCTCTCAAGGATGCCGTTGATTCCACAGGTAAGGACGATGCTGCGCAGACAACAGAGACTGGCGTATGTCCCATCTCGGTGACTGTTGAAGGTCTGACTTTGGACAGCGCAAAGGTCAACAACAATCAAGAGCTTGTTGCAACCGGTACGGTAGAAGGTACATTTAGCGCGATAGCTTCTGTTCCAAGTGGCAAGGCCAAGAAATTTGATTTTAGCTGGAAGGCAACTCAGTCTGCCGCTGGCAAAGACAAGAATGCTAAGGATAATGACACTATCCAGCACACGATTATTGCAGTAAAGCCAACCGAGCAAACAATTCCCGCTGACCTTCTCATTAATGGGGACTCCACGCATGAGAGCGTATATGGCGTGCTGCCTGGTCAAAAGATTGCTGTGACAGGCGCTGTAAATGTTAAGTCCATTAAGGATCAAATGGCTGCAATTGAGGCTTTGTATCCCAATACGCCTCATAACCAGATTGATGTAACCGTAAAGGACTTTAACTTCTCTGCCAAGCTTATGTTGCCCGCAGGCATGACCATGCCTAAGGATCTTACCCCTGACGCACTGGAACTTAAGGACTTTGGTGGTTTCAAGGTTACCAAGGTAGAAGTCAAGGACAACGTGGCCACGGTGTCTATGGCGTTGTCCGACAGCATTACTAAGTATGACCAGCTTGAAAAGGCGGTAGATTCTGCTGGTGGTCAGGATGGCTGGATGAAGGTTGCCATTCCTGATGTCTTGGTTAACTCTGATGTTGCAGAGGGTACGTCTCTTACGACAACTGCTGAAGTATCTGGCTCTTTTGATGCGCTTGCAACGTATAATGGCAAGACCAAGCCCTTCTCATTTATTTGGACTGGCGAGCAGTGGGCAGATGGTAAGGACAGCGTTGCTTCTGATCCTCAGGTAATCCAGGCAACTGTTCAGACTCCAAGCACCATGAAGGCTACGTTGCCTGCGGACATTTTGGTTGGAGACAACACAGAGCACAATGAAATCTATACGACTACCGCTGGTAGCAAGGTAGATTATACGGGTGCTTTGAATGTCAACGCTATCAAGGCACAAATGTCTGCTATTGAGAGACTATATCCAGGTGTTGATCAGTCTCAGATTATGGTAGATGTTGCAGATTGCACCTTTACAGCTACATTTGAAGTGCCCGATGGTATTACGCTTCCCTCTAATGT